>JAUVPY010000011.1 GCA_030598425.1 Anaerolineae bacterium | reverse complement strand
TAGCGTGTCTTGGCCTTCATGTTGGCCAATAGCTCATCCTCGTCAGCCCTAAGATCTATTATATGCGTGTTCTTAAATTGAATCTGCTCCGCCGATTGGCGCCAGCCGCGTTTCGCAAGTGTTTCAAGGACGGTTTTAGCCCTTGGTAACGGGAGCGAGACTTCGGTGCCATAGCCCCGCCACACGTCGGGGTCTATTTTTATAAATAGGGTGCGTTGCCGATTGGCCTGTTGCTCCAAAGCTGCGAGGACTTCGGCCAAGAGCTGTGTGTCATCGTAGTCCAGCGTCGGGCCTTTTGGCACGTAGATCACGGAGAAGGGCGTTCGCCGCAGCCGGCGCTGCAGGATCTGAGCAGCGGCTATCGGCCGGTCCTCTCTCTCAAACAGCAAACGCGCGGGCTGCCAGCCCCAACGGCTCTTAAAATCACCCCAGTCCCACGTTTGGAGAACGTGAGGTTCGGGCAGCGATGTTAGCGCTTCGTCCCAGATGGATCGGTCTGTGACCTGTCTGGTGCGAATAGTCACGTCAGCATCCCCATTTGGCGGCGGGCCGTCCACTGTCGATAAACCCAATAGAGGGGGCGATTGTACACGAAATCGAAGGTGCCTACAGCCCGTGTCACCCGACCGCCAAAGCCACGTTTGAAGCGGTAAACACCCCAGAGACCTGATGTGTCACGACTATGGGCAACGAATTCGGCTTCAAGCGTTTCTTCGTCAGCGTCAGGGATGCCCCACAAATCGTAGTTCTGACAACTATTTGCTCTGGCCCAGCGCATTGCCTCCCATTGCAGGAGATAGGTAGGCATCCTATCCCGATGGGAATCACTTGATGCGCCATACAGATAATAGGCCGTGGGACGATGGGCCAAGACCATCAGTCCCGCTACGGGCTCATCTTGGACCTCAGCCAGCAGCAGTGCGGCCCGTTTTGGGCCGAACAGCTCGAGAATGGTGCTAAAATAGTCCAGACCGTGGATGCCGAAGTGGTCGCGCTGGCCCGTAATCTGCATCAGACGGTAAAAGGTCGGCAAGTCATCGGCGGTCCCGGGTCTTACAGTAACTCCCTTTCGCATAGCTAACCGGATATTGTACCGGGTTTTCTGCTTCATAGCGGCCAGGATGGCTTCCTCTGGGGGCGTGATGTCCACCACGATTGTACGGGGAGGTTGGACGGTGAACTGAGAGGTGGCACCGCCGTACTGGCTAATGGTGTCCCGCAGGGCATCATCGTCGGAGGCGTGCGGTTCAATCTTTAGGAAAGCGCTGCGCTGCGAGCGGCATAGGCGACGCAGACCCGCCAGCAGCGTGTCAACCTGGGTACCGTCGGTCCAATCTACCAGAGGGCCTTTTGGGACGTAGGCCAGGTTAAAAACAGGAGGGACCGGTCGAAAGAGGACCTGGGCGCCTGATACGATCTTTCCGTCTTCAACTAATGCCAAGCGTACAACCCGCCAGCCGAAGCGTGCCTTCAGGTCACCCCAGGCCCAAGTTTGGAGCAAATGTCCTGCCGGGTGGTTGGCAACATACGTGTCCCAAGTTCTGTGATTGAGAACGGTCTGCGTGTCGGTGGACAGTTGTATCGGCACCTCAGGCTCCTCGTGCCCGTTCGGGTCGGTAGTGTTCATTGGCGATCAAGATCAAAAAGAAGACCGGATTGTCGTAGCACTATTATTATACTCGCATCACTGAAAGACCAAAACAATCTCTCGTGTCGCGGTTCTCGCGAGTGAATTTTCCATTTCCGTGGTCATATGCTACAATAATCTTCGTCTCTTTGTTTCTCTCCACAAACTGGACTTTCCATTGGTACCGAGGTGTGATATAATCCTCCGCGTTTCTGATCGTTTGTATTCCTCCGCTGAACGCAAATTCTTCAAGGAGGTCGTTGGTGCGCTCTGACTTCGTTTTTGTGGGTATCCTTGTCGTCGTTGCTACCTTGCTTCCTGTTGTTGGCCTCGGCGTTGCCAGGCTCATCCGGCCCAAAAAGCCTAATCCTGTCAAGTTGTCTACGTACGAATGTGGGGTTGAATCCATTGGCGATGCGTGGGTTCAGTTTCGGGCTCAGTACTACATCTATGCCTTGGTCTTTGTTGTGTTTGATATCGAAGCAGTGTTCCTGTTGCCCTGGGCTGTGGCCTATGGTCAACTCCCATTGTACGCGCTGGTGGAGGGTGTCGTCTTCATTCTCATTCTGGCGCTGGCACTTGCTTATGCCTGGCGTAAGGGTGCGCTGCGATGGTCATAGATAGGCATTGATGGCCCTTGGGACCGGGGCTGATCCTAATCATATGGCTTTCAGCACTTGTTGACTTAGCTCTCATTTCTTTTTGAGGACGGAGTTTATGGACGCAACTGTTTCGTGGCTCATTAACCTGATCCCGCAGATGACGGAGCCGGTAGCGCGCTTGATTGTTGACCTGGTGTATGCGGGGGCCCTGGCATTCGTTGCACCTGTGGTGGTAGTGGTTGCATTTACGTATATGGAACGCAAAGTTATAGCGCGTATCCAGGATCGTGTCGGACCTAACCGCGCTGGGCCATTTGGGCTGCTCCAGGGACTAGCCGACGCTGTCAAAATGCTCACCAAAGAGGACATTACGCCGCAGGATGCCGATCGGATTGTGTATAACCTGGCGCCAGCACTGGCGGTCATTGGCGTGATCTTGGTTTACGCAGTGCTTCCTGTGGCGCCAGGGGTGATTGGCGCCGATTTGAACGTTGGTGTTCTGTACGTAGTAGCCGTTGGTGGTATTGGCACAATGGCGATTCTGATGGCCGGCTGGAGCAGTAACAACAAGTATGCGTTATTGAGCGCTTTTCGTGTGGTGGCCCAACTTATTTCATACGAGATCCCGATGATAATCGCCCTCCTGATCGTCGTGTTGGCAGCCGGCTCGATGCAGATGGGAGAGATTATTGCTGCTCAGGACGTGCCGTTTCTCTTCACGTTACCTTTGGCCTTTATCATTTTTTTGATGGCCACCATCGCTGAGATTGGACGCTCACCCTTTGATCTGCTAGAAGCTGAGAGTGAGATTGTCGCTGGCTTCCACGTGGAATACAGCGGGATGAAATTTGCCTTCTTCTTTATCGGCGAATATATGCACCTTTTTGTAGGGGCGGGTATAGCCACCACACTCTTTCTAGGTGGCTGGCGCGGCCCCTTTTTGGGTGAGGTTATAAGTGAAGCTTCTATTTTGGGTGTGCTTCTTGGCTTTGTGTATTTCCTGATCAAAACTGTATTCATTGTCTTCCTGATGATCTGGATCCGAGGGACATTGCCTCGCTTCCGAATTGACCACCTGTTGGATTTCGGTTGGAAGTTCCTGGTGCCGGTGGGTCTGCTGGGCCTGATAGCAGTGGCTCTGGTACTGAAGCTCCCCTTCCTGAGCAGTTCGGGCCTCATGTGGATTGGTTTGTTGGTGGCGAACATCCTGGTCATCGTCGTCTCGCTGGCGGCGGTTTCTATGGCCGCCCGTCGCAGTCGTTCGGTTGCCTTGCGTGGTGTCGTCGGCGCTGACCGTTGATCAATCACGGTTATCAATCCCTTTTGATATTTGAGTTTCTGAATTCGATGTTCATTTGTCGTTTGGTACGGAAGGTCGCTTATGCCTGCTGATCAAATTGTGCGTTATATTGTCTTCTTAATTCTAACCGTGATGACACTGGGCGGGGCGCTGGGCGTCGTCGTGAGTCGCAACCTCTTCCACAGCGCTCTGTTTTTGGTGCTATCCTTTGCCGGCGTCGTCGGCTACTATGTGTTGCTTGATGCCGGTTTCCTGGCCGCCGTTCAATTGTTGATTTACATTGGGGCCATCGCCATTCTGATCCTGTTCGCCGTTATGCTCACCCGGGGGCTGATGGATAAGCGCCAGAGTCAGCATAATCAGCAATGGTTGATCGCGGCCTTGGTGGCGCTTTTGATCTTTGTGGTGCTGGCGGTGGTGCTGTGGCAGGTAGAATGGCCTGTCGCAAGCGAGCAGGCCTTGGCTTCACCCAACGTGTCCGTCAGCCAGTTGGGCCAAGAATTGCTCGGTCCCTATGTTATCCCCTTTGAGGTGGCGTCTGTGCTGCTGTTGGTGGCGCTGATTGGGGCGGTCATCTTGGCCCGGGAGACAGAGAGTTAGTTGGCAGTTCAACACGCGTGCAAATCCCAGATTTGCCGTTCTGTTTGATCATGTGCTGATTTTTCGGTGGAGGGAGGATATGATCCCACTCTATTGGTGGCTCATCGTAGCTGCCGCCCTGTTTTGTATAGGTTTATACGCTGTTCTATCACGGAAAAACGCCATCGCCGTATTGATGGGGATTGAGCTGATGCTCAATGCCGTAAACTTAAACTTGGTCGCTTTCTGGCGCTATATTACCCCCCAGGCGCTGACCGGCCAGGTTTTCGCCATTTTTGTCATCACGGTTGCGGCCGCTGAGGCGGCTGTGGGCCTGGCAATCTTCATTTCCGTCTACCGGATGCACGGTTCAATCAACGTGGAGAAGCTCGATACTATGCGCTGGTAACCAGCAGCCAGCAGCCAGTGGCCAGAAACCGGACTCGAAACGTTCCATACAGGCTGCTGGTATCTGACTACTGACATTACGAGGTAGTTTATGGATTTCTTCTTCAACCTGGCTCCTTTGGCCATACTTGTTCCTCTGCTGATGTTTGCGGCGATTATTCTCTTTACGCATCCGAATAATCGGCTCAGCTCCAGTCTTGCCATCGGTGGGATTGCCTTCTCGACAATTATCTCCTGGGGGATAGTGCTGGCGACAATACTGTCTGGAGAGCATATATGGGAAGAAACCTGGCAAATATCAATCCCCTGGCTGCCGGCCGGCACATCTGTGTTGTGGATTGGGCTTGAGGTTGATAGCCTCACGGCAGCCATGCTCTTTATGGTGCCCTTTGTGTGTATGTTGATTTTTATCTACTCGCAGGGGTATATGAATCTGGGTAAGCCGAATCAGGACCCGCGCTACTCCCGTTTCTTCGCCTACATCTCCCTTTTCGCGGCTGGTATGATCGGACTGGTACTTTCCGGCAGCTTGCTGCTCCTTTTCATCTTCTGGGAGCTTATGGGACTCTGTTCGTATTTGCTCATCGGTTTTTGGTCTTTCCGGGATCGCGACACCGAGGATCACATCGATGAAGCGCAGGTGAAGCGGGCTCGGGCGGCGGCCCTCAAGGCCTTTCTCACCACTCGCATCGGTGATGTGCTCCTCTTTTCCGGGATGGTGCTACTCTGGGCTTACACCGGCACGCTGAACTTCAGCGAGATCTTCCAGCCCGAGGTTTTGGAACATCTGGCAGAAATCACTATTTGGGGATTGCCGGCTGCGACAGTCATTGCGTTGTTGGTGTTTGGCGGCGCGGTGGGCAAGAGCGCTCAGTTCCCGCTGCATGTCTGGCTCCCGGACGCGATGGAGGGCCCTACTCCCGTCTCGGCCCTCATCCACGCAGCAACCATGGTAGCCGCCGGTGTATACCTGGTGGCACGTACCTATCCCCTTTTCGTAGCTGGCTCTGTGGCGGGAGATGGGTCAGTGCTGGCTGTGGTGGCCGTTATCGGAGCCATCACCGCCTTCTTTGGCGCGACGATAGGTCTGGCGCAGAACGACATCAAGCGTGTGTTGGCCTACTCCACCATCAGCCAGTTGGGCTATATGATGATGGCGCTGGGTATCGGGGCCTACGTCGCAGCCGTGTTCCACCTGTTGACTCACGCCTTCTTCAAGGCGCTTCTCTTCCTGGGCTCAGGCTCGGTCATCCACGGCGTGGAGCACGGGCACCACGAGATAGCTCACCACAGCGATCACCACGGGGATGACGATTTTAACCCGAACGATATGAAGACCATGGGCGGCCTGCGACACAGAATGCCACGCACCTTCTGGACCTACATTATCGGCACTCTGGCGTTGGTGGGGTGGTTGCCTTTTGCTGGATTTTGGAGCAAGGACGAGATACTCGGCGAGGCGTTTCATCTCTGGCGCGAAGGTGGTACGTTCAGTTTGCCCCTTTGGGTGTGGCTGGCGGGCACGTTGGGTGCGTTGATCACGGCCCTGTATATGGGACGTCAGATTGGCCTTGTCTTCTGGGGCGAGCCGCGTCACGGAGCGGCCGAACATGCCCATGAATCGCCCCACTCTATGACGACACCGCTCATAGTCTTGGCCATCTTTGCGGTGATCGGCGGCCTTGCCAACTTGCCTTCCAATGTGCCCTTGGTGGGCGGCGAGCTTCATCACTTCATCGGGGAAGTCCACGAAGTAAGCGAGGTGGTCCATTCGGAGGCGCTGGCCCTCAACGCCATTGTGGCTGGTCTTTCCACCGTGTTGGCAGTGGGCGGTCTGATATTCGGCTGGGCGATCTACCGCAACTATCGAGTCGGCGAAGTGGAGCCCTTCCAGCGTTGGCTGGGACCTGTCTTCACCTTACTGAAAAACAAGTACTATGTGGATGAATTATACAGGGCCGTTTTCATCCGGCCCACCGTCTGGCTGGCCGACATAAGCTTTAGGTTTGATACGGGAGTAATAGATTACCTCGTCAACCTGGTCGGGAGGGTTACTCGCGTGGTTGCGGACTTCGGTGGGGTCTTCGACGCGAAGGTCATCGACTCGACCCTGGTGGATGGCACAGGCAAGGTGACCAATTCCTTCGGTGGCTGGCTACGCCAGACGCAGACAGGGCGTGTACAGAACTACGTGCTAGTCATCGCGGTCACGGTCTTGTTGCTGTTGGGGCTATATCTGTATCTATGATAGAGTAACGCAGAACCCTATGTCATTTTGATCCAGAACTCGAAGGAGGCATCGTACTTATGAATTTTCCGTTCCTGACACTCATCATTTTCATTCCGCTGGTGGGGGCGATTATCATAGCCCTTATTCCCAGGAACCGGGAGCGTGAGATTAAATGGTTTTCGGTGATCGTCAGTCTGTTCCCGCTGGTATTGTCCATTGTGGTCTGGGTTCTTTTCAAGGTCGGCGGCGGGATGCAGTTTGTGGACGAGGCGTTGTGGATTCCCACCCTGGATGTTTATTATCGAGTGGGGGTGGATGGCATCAGCGTGCCGATGGTTTTCCTGACGACGCTGCTAACGACACTATCTCTCTTCTATTCGGCGTACACCATTAAGGTACGCGTCAAGGAGTTCTTCGCCCTCTTTCTGCTGTTGGAAATGGGTATGATCGGTGTCTTCTTGGCTCTGGATCTGGTGCTCTTCTATTTCTTCTGGGAGATCGGTCTGGTGCCAATGTTCTTGCTAATTGGCATCTGGGGTCAGCCCAAGGACCGGCCACAATACTCGGCCATCAAGTTCTTCCTCTATACCTTGGTCGGCTCGGTGGCCATGTTGCTGGCCTTCATCGGCATCTACCTCACCTCCGGCACCTGGAACATTCTTGAGATCCCTTTGGTGGGTCCGCTGGCAGATAACCCTGCCTTGGCTGTGGCCGCTTTCTGGGCCATCTTTTTGGCCTTCGCCATCAAAGTACCGATGTGGCCCTTCCATACCTGGTTGCCCGATGCCCACACGGCGGCGCCAACAGCGGGCTCAGTGATCCTGGCCGGTGTGCTGCTTAAGCTGGGCGGATACGGGTTCATTCGCATTCTGCTTCCTTTCTTCCCGGTCCTGTTCAAGCAGTTTGCCCCCTTCATCGGCATAATAGCGTTGATCAGCATGATCTACGGGGCGCTGGTCAGCATGGCCCAGTGGGATCTAAAGCGCCTCATCGCTTATTCATCGGTCAGCCACATGGGGTTCTTTACGCTAGGCCTGGTGGCGGCTTCCGCCACCCTCAATACCGCTGAGCCGGTACTGAACAGCCGGGCGATCGCGTTGGATGGAGCGGTGCTGCAGATGTTCAACCACGGTATTATCACTGGTGGGTTGTTCTTCCTGGTCGGCGTGATCTACGAACGGACTCATACCTGCGACCTGAAGGCCTTTGGTGGGCTGAGCGCCAAGCTGCCAGTTTACTATGGCGTGATGTTGATGACGGCCCTGGCTTCACTCGGCTTGCCGGGACTGGCTGGCTTTATCAGCGAGTTTATGGTCTTCCGGGGCGCGTTTGCCATTATGCCGACTTACGCCATCATTGGCGTCATCGCCATTGTCTTGGGGGCGGCCTACATCCTGTGGAAGATTATCCAGTATATCTTCCTGGGAGAGTTCAGCAAGGAGAAATGGAGTGCCATCTTCGATCCAGAGCACTGGCATTTTTCGCTGGACATGGCCCGCTTCGAGATTGTCACTATGGTGCCGTTGCTCTTCTTCATGCTCTTGGTGGGAATCTACCCGGCGCCGATTCTCAACGTGATCAATGCGGCGTCTACGGCGCTCTTGAGCGGACTGCTGTAGTGGAGGATTTGCCTTGACGCTAAATCGCTTTCTTATTCTGCTGCTACCAGAGATTACCTTGACCGTCGTCGCGTTTCTAGTCTTTATTCTCGACCTGATCATAGGTGGCGACGAAGTGCGGGAGCGTCGGTTACAGTGGTTCGCGTTCCTGGGAGTGCTGCTCGCGCTGGTGGCGACGATTCTGATCTGGCCACTGGCGGAAGCCGGTGGTCTGCCGGTGGCGTTTGATGTTGGGCCGGGTTTTGGTGGGGACGTCGTCCCCATGATGACCCTGGATGGGTTGGCGCTTTTCTTCAAGCTAATCACCGTGCTGATGCTGGCTATCATCATTCTCTCGGCGGGCGAGTACGTGAAGGTACATACCCCCTTCCGCGGCGAGTTTTACGCGTTTGTGTTGTTGGCCGGGCTTTCGATCATGCTGGCCTCGGCCGCAACCAACTTGGTGATGATCTACTTGTCCATCGAGTTTCTGAGCATCACCAGTTATGTATTAACTGGTTACCTGCGCGATGACGTACGTTCGACCGAGGCGGCTATCAAATACTTCATCTACGGAGCAGCCGCTTCGGCGGTGATGCTGTACGGCTTTTCGCTGCTTTATGGTGCCACGGGCGCCACCGGCCTCGTTGAAATTGCGACTGCCTTGGCGACTGGCTCGGTGACGCTGCGTTGGCTGGTCTTCCCGGCGCTGGTCATGGTCTTGGCTGGGTTGGGCTTCAAGATTGCGCTGGTTCCCTTCCACCAGTGGTCGCCCGATGCTTACGAAGGCGCGCCGACGCCGGTGACGGCTTTTCTCTCGGTTGGGCCCAAGGCGGCTGGTTTTGCGGTGTTGATTCGCTTTCTGATCGTCGCGCTGCCGGCGTTCCAGGTGAACTGGTCAGCAATGCTGGCTGGAGTGGCCATTCTCACTATGTCTCTGGGCAACTTGATAGCGCTGTGGCAGACGAACGTCAAGCGGATGTTGGCTTATTCCAGCATTGCGCAGGCAGGCTACATGCTTATCGGTCTGGCGGCGCTGGCGCCGCTGGCTGAGAGCTGGACAAATGGGCTCAACGCTTTGCTCCTCTATTTGTTTGCCTATCTTTTCACCAATCTAGGGGCCTTTGCCGTCGTGATCGCCGTCGAGGACCGGACTGGATCGGCTAACCTGCCTGATTTTTCTGGCCTCATCCGGCGGTCGCCATTCTTAGCGGTGTCGATGCTTGTTTTCCTGTTGTCTCTCATCGGCATTCCCCCAACTGGTGGTTTTATGGGTAAGCTGTTCGTCTTTGGCGCGGCCGTCCAGCGCCAGATGATCTTGTTGGCGGTGATAGGCGTTCTCAACAGCGTCATCTCGGTCTATTACTATTATAAGATTATGCGACCCATGCTATTCGAACGGGCTGACGATGCCGAACCTATCCGGGTGACGCCTTCGATGAGACTGGTCGTAGGCTTCAGCTTGGCGATGGTGCTGGCTATTGCCATCTACGCTGAACCATTCATCCGCCTGGCGACCGAGTCGGCGCAGTTGTTGTTGGCAGCGAGGTTCTGATAAAGTTCCCCCCAATGGGTAGGAGAAGCATTGGCGACCTCAGGCCGAAGCCTGATGTCGCTTTTTTTGTCCCCGATGAGTTTCCTCAGATTCTAACCAATTTCTTATGAAGTTCCTGTTAAATCCCAAGACATTCGTAGTAAGATGTAGCTGTTTCAAGGAGGGGGCTCCAAATCGTTGGTGTGCCGCTTACAAGGCACGAATGGGCTTATAAAACCGGATTAGCATTATTGGGCGAGTGCAACTGGGAGGTTGACTGCTAGTTGCACTTAGTGTGCATTCTCAGGATATGCTTTCTGGAATGGTGAGAGACGGCTTATATGAGAACCATGCACTATCGCGCCCTGTTGTTGGTAGCTTGGTTGGTGTTCTTCTACAACATCGAGCGTGTCCGCTGGTTTGTGGGTGCAGGGCAGATCCAATTTGTGACTCGCTACGCTTACATATTTGTGGCGCTGGCCGCGTTAGTTACTTTGGCCTTGCCAGTATTGCATCGGCTGCCGCTCTGGCTGTTAGGTACGGTGGGCGTCATCTTATTCTTAGCTTTGAAGTCCTGGTTTGGCTATCCACTGTGGGGAGCGGCTCTGGCTGTTACTATCACCGAAATATGCGCGATTCTCGTTACAGGTCTGTTGACGCGCCAGGTGGCTGGAGCTATCTGGGAGTTTGAGAATTCCATCGTTAATTTCACAATCAGGCGTGTAGGGCGTCACACCAAGGCCTTCGACATTGAGCAGGGCGAGATGTATCAGGAAGTGCGCCGGGCAAGGACCTTCGAACGCCCTTTGGCTCTGATGGCCGTAGAACCAGCCACGAATTCATTTGAGTATGCCACAGAGAAGATAGTGGAAGAAGTGCAGCAGGCGACCATGAAGCAGTACGTTCTCGCCGCGTTGGCAAAGTTGCTTGAAGATCAGCTTGGACCCTATAGCATAATTGCTCAGGATGGTGACAGATTCATAGTGCTGTTGCCCGAGGCGTCCAAAGGGGAGATCCCGAGACTTACCAGTCAAGTTCGCGGACAAGTGCAGGAGTCCATGGGACTGGAGTTGCGGATCGGAAGTGCTACCTTGCCCGAGGTCGAGACATTCGACGAGCTGGTAGAAACAGCTTACACTGGTATGGTGGAAGGCAAGCACAAGTCCGAAGAATCAGCAGCGCCCGGAGCAGCTTCAGTCCAGGGCCACGTTACATCGGAGTAAAGAAAGGTATTAGGGATGAGGGGATTTATGGAGCTAGTTGTTGTCCATCGTCCTCGAGTGATCTTACGAAGAAGGGGATATCGGATCGCAAAGCGGCTGTTAGATTTAGCTCTCAGCCTGTTGGTCCTGCCGTTCGCGTTGCCCGCCGTGCTTATTTGCGCAGCAGCCATTGCCCTGGATTCTCCAGGGCCCATTCTTTTTGTGCAGAATCGGGTGGGTAAGGGAAAACGGCGGTTCAAATTGTACAAGTTCCGCACGATGTATCACAATATGGAATCTAATGGCCATCGTGCTTTTATGAAGGCATTTGTAAACGGCCAAGTGGATGAGAAAGCAAACGGAAATGGGGTCTACAAACCGTTTAGTGATCGACAACTCACGCGGGTAGGTCGCATATTGCGGAAGACCAGCCTCGATGAGTTGCCACAGTTGATCAATGTGGTAAAGGGAGAGATGAGCCTGGTTGGTCCTCGGCCCAACGTTCCCTGGGAAGTCGAAGAGTACCGAGGCTGGCATAAGGAACGCCTGGAGGTGCTGCCAGGCATCACCGGCTTGGCCCAGATCAACGGACGCAGCAGTGTTACCTTCGACAGAATCGTCCGATACGATATTGAGTATATCGAGAACCGTAGTATGAGGCTGGACGTACAGATCCTGTGGAAGACCGCGACGTTGGTTGTGGCGGGAAAAGGAGCACATTAGGTTACGCGCCATAAACGGCGACACGTGCTAACGAGTTTGTTTGTATGAGAGTTTAGGGGGCGATCCGGTCGCCCCCTATTTTCGTTTTCAGAAGCTAAGCAGTTTGGCGACGATTTAGTGCCTGGTTTGCGCTTGTGTATGTCCTGACGTACAATTCGTGGTGCCAAGGCCATTTTGCCCACACTGTTCGTTCTGCTGCTGGGTACAATGGCTTTCATTGCCCTGACGAGCGCGATATGGAGGGACTGAGGAGATGACGCCAAGCCCGCATAGCAGACGCTGGATAATCGGGTTGCTAGTTTTGTCAACGGTGACTCTGATGATCTCTGGCTGTGCCTCTCGACGAGATCGAAGTGCAGCCGCTAAGGTGGATCCCACGCATACGCCAGAGCGAGAGGTAGTGTCATTTGCTACCTCCGCACCAGAGACTCCCACGCTGCTTCCGGAACCGGCTGCTCCTTCCCCCACTCCTGTGTCTTTGCCTCCCACCAGCACACTGGTTCCTCTTCCGCCTACCCCTACCCCAACACCGGCCCCAACGCTTCCGCCTCGGTCTGAAAATGAGAATCCGCTGACTGGCTTGCAGGTGGACGACCCTACTGTGTTGCAGCGTCGTCCGGTGCATGTCCGTGTCGGCAACGATCCGGGCGCGCGCCCGCAGGTTGGGCTCAGTGATGCCGATCTGGTATATGAGGAGGTTGTCGAATGGTGGGTCACCCGCTTTACGGCCATCTACCTGAGCCGAGCCCCGGAAATGGTAGCTCCCATTCGCAGTGCGCGACTTCTCAACACGCAGCTTACCCAGCAATTCGACGCCGCCCTTGTCAATTCGGGTGGCTCTGATGGCGTGCGTTGGGAACTATCTCAGCTACCAATTGTCAACCTGGATGAGTATTTCTGGCCTCAGCCCTTTTTCTACCGAGAGAACGAGGGCTGGCAGACGCGACTGGCGGTCAACGTAATCGGCGCTCACCAATTGATGGAGCGTGAGGAGATGGTGGCTGAGGTGCCGCTACGTGGTTTCGTTTTCTCCGATGAGCCGATGGGGGGGGATCCTGCTGTGACTATCTCCATCCCTTATCCTAAACGCACCAGCCAGACTGAGTGGCGTTACGATCCAGATAGCGGTCGCTATCTGCGATGGGTAAGTGGCGAGCCGTTGGTTGATTTTGTTAGCAATCAGCAAATCTCTGCGGCCAACGTCATCATCTACTACGCCGAGCACTTGCCGACAGAGATCGTAGAAGACAGCAACGGTGCGACCTCGATCCGCATCGTTGTCAACGGCGAGGGGCGGGCGCAAGTCTTCCGTGACGGCCTGGTCATCGAGGGACTCTGGCGCTCCGACGGCGCCCAAACGCCGGAGTTTGTCTTCCCCAACGGTGAGCGGATCCCACTCAAGCGAGGCAATTCGTGGATCGAGGTCGTCCCCACTGACTATGAGGTGTTGGTAGAGTAGGAGGTGGGTGATACCAGGACTTCGCCGCCCACGTAAAGCCAAGACCTTTGAGACCCTGGTGGTCGAGGCCTTAGACAGCTTGCCACCTGACATCCAAGAAAAGTTGGAAAACGTGGAAGTAGTCGTTGAGTGGCGCCCTTCGCCAGCCCAGTTGCGCCGTCTGGGGCTGGGGCCAGGGCGCACTTTGTATGGCCTTTACGAGGGTATCCCTCACACTAGGCGAACTTCTGGCTACAATATGGTCTTGCCTGATAAGATCACCATCTTTCGCCAACCCATTGAAGCTCATTCTCACTCAGACGAGCAGGTGAGGCAGATAGTCCGTCGCACCGTTCTACATGAATTGGCGCACCACTTCGGCATATCTGACGAGCGGCTGCGCCAGTTGGGGGCCTATTGAACGATTGAGCAAACTACCCCATCGGCGGGTGAGCGGACAGCAGGTTCGTGATACCCGTCTTTCGACAGTGCAGCTCTTGGCACATAGCATAACAATCGTCTGTTTGCTGGTGCTGACCGGGTGTGTGTCACGCCCTTCCGATAAACCTTCGTTGGGTGGGACCCAGCCCTTGGTGAAAATCGGGTTGGCGGCACCTTTTGAAGGGCTTAACCGCCCTTTAGGCTATGAGGCGCTGGCTGGTGTCAAACTGGCGTTGGCCGAGCGCAATGCGACAGGTGGCGTCGGCGGCTACAAGGTCGAGCTTGTTGCTTTGAATGATTTTAATGAACCGAATGAGGCACGCTTGCAGGCCAGCGAGTTCGCTGCCGACCCGGCCGTGTTGGGGGTGGTCGCTGGCTGGACTGATGAGACGGCGCGTGCGTCGCTTCCTGTTTATCGGCAGGTCGGTCTGGCTGTGGCGGTTCCGTGGAGTGTGCATCCCGGCCTGGCTGACCGAGAGGCAGGGGTAGTCCTGGTCGCCGCAGATGTGCTACAGACTGTTGGGGTGCTGGCTGAAACTGTAGCCGGTGCCTACCCGAGTCAGCTTGTCGTGGTAGGGAACGAGCCATCTGCCGCCGCTTACGTGGAGTCGATGGACTCTTTCGAAATGAAGGCGCAGCTTCTGCCTCCGCCCAGCAGATTGGACGGTGAGGTTTCCCAGGAATGGGCAGATCATCTTGTTTCTGACCGGGCGCAATCCTCCGACACGTTGATCCTGGCAATCGACGGTTCCTTGGCTGGCGAAACCTTGCTGACTGTGGCCGATCAAGGCTGGGATGGAGCGGTATTTGGCGGAGTCGAGGCCGGTAGTGTTCACGTGGTGAACGTGGCCGGAAACGCGGCCGATGGGCTATCATATGTCAGCCCTGCGCCAGCGGGACAAGACGCATTACAAATTGAAGGCGATCTGGCCTCAGTTGGGGAGGGGCTGGGACCTCGTGGCGTGCTGGCTTATGATGCTACAAACGTTCTGTTAGACGCGATAGCACTGGCTATTCAAGACGATGGATACCCAAGCAGACAAGGGGTCAAGGTTGCCCTTCCTGAGGTCCGGCGACACGGATTGACCGGTGAAATTGCCTTTGATGCGACGGGGCGTCGCGTGGACGCCTCCGTCTGGCTCTATAACATTGTAGATAAGAGTTATCCCGGCCGGATGTTGTCTCCCCCTGCCACGGATGGGGAGTAGACTGCTCTCTGGCGCTGTACGGAGGTCTCATTTTGCGAGTCCTTATGCTTTCGTCGGAATATCCGCCGAATATCAAAGGGGGGTTGGGCACTCATATGGCCGGGCTGGCACCAGCCCTGGTCCGTGCCGGGATCGATATTCACCTGATCACATCACACCCTGCCGCCATAGAGGTCTGCACGGATATACCTGCAGATGACCGGAATCTGGAGGTGACGAAGGAAGGGGTGGTGATCCATCGTGTACCTCTGGTCGAGGCCACGGGTGACGTTTTCGATCAGGCGCGCAGGTCCAATCAAGCGATTCTGGCTCAGGGCCGTGCACTATGGGCCGACGATCCCTGCTTCGATATCATCCACGCCCACGACTGGTTGGTGGTGTTCGCTGCGCAAGCGTTGAAGCACCAATTTCGGCTTCCTCTTGTCGCTACTATCCATGCCACTGAGCGGGGCCGTGCCCGAGAGGAGACTCTTCACACCGAACTCCAGCGCAACATCCACGGTGCCGAATGGTGGCTGGCTTACGAGGCATGGCGCGTGATCACGTGCAGCCATCACATGGCGGGGGAGGTTCAGGCTTGTTTTCACATTCCGCCGGAGAAGATTGATGTTGTGCCGAACGGCATCGGCCCCAATTGGAATCGTCGCCGGACCCAACTGGACTTGGCGGACTTCCGGTCTCCTTATGCCGTCTCGGATCGCCAGGTTGTTTTTTCCATCGGAAGACTGGTATATGAGAAGGGCTTCCACCTGCTGATTGAGGCAGTTCCCCGCATCTTGTCCGAATTCCCCGATATCCGGTTTATTATCGCCGGGCGAGGACCCGAAGGTCCAAATCTGGGTCAACAAGCGATAAACATGGGCGTTGTTGACAACGTTCGCTTTCCCGGCTTCATCAGCGATGAAGAACGCGACTGTCTGTAT
>JAUVPY010000242.1 GCA_030598425.1 Anaerolineae bacterium | reverse complement strand
TGCCGAGGAAGGATGAGCATATCGGCAGCTTAAGGGCGGGCATGCGTACATTGAGCAAGGTGCGTCGCCAGAAAGGCTCACCTGGCTTGTTCAGGACAAAGCCGCAGAGATGAACCGGTTCGCGGCCGTCAACGGGAGCCAAGATCAAGAGCACCTCGTGGTCTCGGAGTTCGTACAAGAGATCAGGCATGTTCTCAGCGCCAATCTCCCAATCGCCGGTCTTTGCGTCAGCATCCCGCACAGTCGCGGCGCAACTGCGTAGGGAGAGCGCTGCGGAGTGGACAGGGCCGGGGTATTGGAGCCTGCCACGCACGACCAAAGCGCCGACTTCTTTGGCGATTTGGGCTAGTTCGTGAGCGTTGGATTGGTTGAGCATTCGAAACTCTCTCCAATTGCCGTCATAGCTTGATTGTATGGCCTTGGTTGTCGAGCGTGACTCGAAACACCCACCTCTTTTCGAGATGCGTTCAAGCGGGTACGCGTCAGCATCACCATTACCAACGCAATTCGGACCGATTAGTCTCGCAAAGTTAACCTGGTTTGAGCCGTCGTCTACGACGGCGGCCACTCTGTTGCTAGCATCGATGTGCATTCCATATAGCGGTAGTGACCCAATTCAAAAAGCCGTTGCGTGTGCTCCTGAACGGCTTCAATATCTGGGAATTCCTCTACCCCGCACAGCATCCATTTCTCAGCAGACCACGCAGGTGTAGCCATAATGATCGTCTTGCCACCGATGTTTTCAAGCGCTCCCTGGGTCTTGGCAACCAGTGTATTCTGCTCTTCCTCAGACAAGCTATACCAAGCCTCTGTGAGCCTAGACATCCAAAACTTGTAGATTGGACCGGCCATTTTGGTGCCTCCTTTCATGGTTCAATTCCCTTCTTGAACGCATCTCTCTGATGGCGTAGACTAAACGGCAAAGACCGTGCTCCATCCCTCCTCTCTATTCCCAGCGGTATGTTAACCGTATGAGCGATCAGCTTATGCTCGACGACGACACGTGCAGCATTAGTAGCAGTACGTATCAATCGGCGTGCTCGCGCTATCCCGCAGGTAAGCGCAGTCCCCGCTGTTATTCCAGATCGCCGATCCGCTCCCGTAGTTGAACCCGCACCACTCAGGGTGATACTCGTTCGCGTAAACCCGGCAGACCCGCCCCAGTAGTATCACGTGGCTGGCTTCGTGCGGTGTATTCATCTGTGCGTTCTTACACATGGGGGCAGGGACGCGAGTTCGCTGGCTGCAAGAAGATGAATTAGCTACTGCCAATCATCCTTATGGCCGGGACGCTTCTTAAGTGCGATTAGCCAGCATTCACGTCATCGTTTGCCACCAGCGCCCGAAATGAACCGTCACAATCCTACGGGACAGGCGAGTTCACACCGACGGCACCACTTGATACCTTCCTCCGACTGCGGTGCTCGCTCAATCTCCGCGCTTGACTGAAACAGTTCCGACATATACCCTTCATCGACAGTTATGGCGGCATCGTTGAAATCTTTATCCATCTGTATGGAACAACTGGACCGGCTGTAGCGTCCGTCGCGTCCAGGAAGAGCGCTCAACCCCGTTTCGACTGACGAAAAGACCGCCCTATCAAGCGCATCCTGGGGACACGCCTTCCTGCACGGCTCTTCACAGCAGTCGCACGGATCAAATGAGGTGGGACCGGTTGGCGTCAATTCATCTTCGAGCAGCATGGCTCGAAGACGAACCCTGGGTCCGAGAGCCGGGGTGATCAGTATGTTGTTTTTTCCGATGCAGCCAAGTCCGGCCAGTACGGCGGCATCCTTGAGATAGATTCCACCCTCTTGCACCCAATAGAACATTGGGTGAGTTACGATCCCCAATCTCTGCTCGGTCCACACGGAGAGCTCCCTGTTGATACTTGTGAGACGCCGGTTCCCAGGGGTGTTTCCAGATGCATCAGACCAATCGAGTTCGGGTTTTTCCGGCGGATGGGACAGGGCGATAATCAGGGCTGACCTGGCTTTCGGGGGCCAATTGACTTTATCGAAATCATCCAACCGCAATCGTTTCAATGCTTCGTGGGATGGTGACCTCTTGAGAAGCTCAACGCTTGCGATACCTGCCATTGCCGCTCCCAACTCAGTAGCCCTTTCAATGATCTGTGCGCCTTTGTCTAATGTCACGGTGATTCCCCTTTCGCTTGACTGACCGAACTGCCTGCAAAGTGAGCAGGCGTTTGTGGTTATTTCCGCTCCTCTCAGACACTCCGGGGGGCGAGAATGAAGCGCAGGCTGGATGTCTGTGCAACTGGATGCAGATTGTCACTACTGGATTGCCGTGCTTGGAGTAGCCGTCGGCTGGGAGGGGAGAAGCTGGCGGCATGACGTGGCGGCAACCCGCTCTGATGCAACCGGCCCCGAACGACCGGGCAGGCCGCAGCGCCGAGCCCTCGCCCTCCCCCAGCGGCGGATTGCCTGAGCTCGCCAAAGTCACCGATTGGAGATTGGAGCCGCACAGCGCATCGCCAGGTGCGCGACCCTCACGGCACATTATCTATTACACCAGCTCCCAAATCTCGTTTGTGCCCCCGGTTTCGGTTAGGACGTTCCACTCCTCAAGGAACGCAGCAGCTTCTGGACTGGCACCCCACTCAGTCCATGACTTCTCATACTCCTCCAGATTCTCATATTCAGCCTCATACACCAGTACGCCAAACGGAGCTATCATGGGTGTGTAGATGCGCTGGGCATTGGGTATATCAACTCGCGCAACTTCTGCCTTGATGAGCGCGGCCGCTTCCTCTATGCGTCCTCTCTTTATGATGAACGTTCTGCGATTCGCAATCATTGTTGCTCTCCTTTCATTCTGAGATCGGTCAACCGGGAAAGTCCTGGCTAACTCGCGCACTCTCCCCTTTCGCACGTTGCGCTCTCATCGCTGTTTATCGACGCATAGTGGCACGGCTACAGACCAAAGCGCCGGGCTATATGCGCCTGTGCCCATTGCACAGCGATGTATGAGATTCAGAACTTGGCTGATCTGCTGAATAATCGGGTTAGTAAGACGGGACATGTCTAAGATGTTGAATGTGGCCGTTGGCTGGAAGGGGATGGGAGAAATTTGATGCAGCCGCTGGCGCTAGCATTGATTGCTTGGCCGTACATCGACCATTATACAGCATTAGCGGCAGATGTGTCCAGTGCCGTCCGCATCGCCCTCCATCCACTCACGCCACACGGTCTCGCGGGGTTCTCAACAGGGGGTGTAGGTGCGCCAGCGCCCAAAACAGAAACCGCCAACACCTGATGGGGTTTCGTCGCCTATGCTCCGGTCAGCGCGTTACCTGTGCGCAACAGAGAAACCTGCCCTCGTGGCGGGTTTAAGGATGCGGAGCGGCGGCGTCCACGGCAGCAACTCCGGTGCTGTGGAAGCGACCGAGTCTGCCGAGTGGCCTCGTGACAATTACCGCCGCCGGTCATTCATCGGTTGACAGATGAGAGCTTTCAGGACACACCAGCGACTGGTTGGGCACCGCACAACGAACCAAAGGCAACCCTACCCCCAGGGAATGCCTTGGGTTGCCTAAAGCACGTCATCAAACTGACAGAGAAATTTGACATTATCCGAAGCGGTATCCTCTGTTAACCCAATAATGCCAATCTTCAACAGCTTCTCGCGTCTGATTGTCTCCGTGGATGACTCTAAGTTGCGATAAAGGAACCGCTAACCCCTCCCTTTCCCAGCGCATCATAACGAATATCTCGTGTTCACATTCTTCTGCAGGCGCCATACCCAGCACTTCGACTTCATCCCCCACCCGCAGAGGTGATATCGCTCTCTTTGCAATACATTCGGTGAGGGTAGGAAAGCTCAGCGTTTCATCGAGGTAATAATACCATCCCATCGCCTGCTCTTCCGCATCGTAGGCATCCACGACAATCTCCATAGCGATTCGATACTCGCGCGTTTCATCTCTATCTACTTTCGACATGGGACACCTCTGTGCTGCTTCTATTTGAAGAGCCAGCAAGCGCCTTCTTATGTGCCGTCCAATGGGGCGCAAGAAGAGCCGCCAGCGGGGCAGTCGTGGACGCGTGGCTTGCTGGTCAGCTTCATTCATGAAATGGCACTTGATTTGCTTCATTGTAGAGCGTCTACTCTTCCCTGGCAAACGGTAGACCGCAGCGCTAGAAGCCGCGCTTCTTGCTGGCCTTTGCACCGGTCAGCGCCAGCTTTGGTCAATCGTAGATCCGAGCCAAGAACCGACCGCCTTCCCGCAAATCTCGGTAGATCAGGCACAGAAGCCCATTGTCCCTGCCAACCTTCAGCTACTCACGTCACACGGTCTCGTGGGGTACAAACTACCGGGAATGATTCGCTAGCGATCGGTGACCTTCACGGTTCGCGGAAAAAGAAACCCGCCACGAGGGCGGGTCTCTATGTGCGGATAGGTAGCAACTTGGTTTACTCACAGTATGGTTGGGTCCGCAACCCACCTCAAAATCGTCACGGTCACCCAGTTCTAAGACGCACCTGCTTTGCTCTGGTTAGCTCAGGTAATCAAGTTGATCCCGACTGCCTTTGATTGCAGGATCATTCCTGAGCTGCCGCAGCTGCGTCAACGAGGCCGTGACCGAAGAACGAGGTGCGGCCACCGCCGCCGTAGCACCGCTCCCGTTCGTCGCCAGGCCCAAGCGGCTCCCAGTCGGGCGGGCAGTCGAGATGTTGCGCCGACCGTTGCACCGCCGCCTTAACCGCACCCGGGCTCCAATTCGGGTGCATCTCCTTCACCAGGGCCGCCACGCCAGCGGCGTGCGGCGACGACATCGACGTGCCGTTCAGGTAGGCGTAACGGGCGCCGTCGTCAAGAGTCGTCATTCCCTCGAAACCGGGGACATTGGTCTCGAGAAAGTCGAAGAAGTCCCAGCTTGAGTTATCAGGATCCCCGGTGCTACTGAGCGCCGCCAGAATCGCATCGTGGACCGTCCCGGTCGCCTGGAAGTAGTCGCCGCCTGGGGCAGTCACGTCTACGCGCGACATCCCAACGCTGGAGTAATCGGCGATCCACAGATCGTAACCAGGGTAGCCAATGGGACCGGTGGCCGAAACGGTCATCACACCCGCCAACTCAGCCGGAGCAACCCGGCAGTTGTTCTTTACGTCACGAATCTCGGCCGTATCCGGGGGCCAGTCGGGGCTGATGTCGTCGATGC
>JAUVPY010000168.1 GCA_030598425.1 Anaerolineae bacterium | reverse complement strand
CAAACTCCACCAGAGTCAGCGAGTCGAGCTGTCGCTCGAATTCCTCACG
Organism: Anaerolineae bacterium; assembly: GCA_030598425.1. Lineage (GTDB taxonomy): Bacteria > Chloroflexota > Anaerolineae > 4572-78 > NAK82 > JAUVPY01. Next base: position 6,481 of record JAUVPY010000168.1, on the reverse strand, counting down.
GGGGATTACGCCGGGCGCTTCGTAGCGATACAGGCCCAGGATGGTGCCCTCTACCACCGCCTGGGCCGCGTCGGCCAGAGACAATCCACCGCGTCCCCCCCCGTGCACGATTGAGGCCAAGGTGCGAGCTCCCGCGCCCCGGGCCGCCCGAGCAGCGGCAGCCGCAGCCTGACGCACGGCGTCCAGGCCAAATTCCTCCTCAGGCCCCAAGCCCACGATGATCACACGCCGGGCCGGAATGGCCACACGTGGATAGATGATGGCCGTCTCATTCAACTTACCCCGCATAGCACCGTTGATGATAAGGTCACGGATAGCGCCATCCAAAGCTTTGTCCACGGCTCCCGTCGCACCCCCTGGTTCGGTGACACCTTGAAACAGGTTGACGGCAATCGCATCGGCGTCAATTGACTGAATGTTTCCTGATTGAGTTGATACGTCCACAGCTTTCTCTCCTTTGGGCGATGTTGTGCGTTAATGCAAGTCTTATTGTATCTACAGAGTCTAGGAATCCGGACGCTGCCGCGGCGAGTAGGCCTGCACACTATAGGACTTACTATATCCATACTATCATTCTTACCCCACACTGTCAACCGATTCACACTAGAACGGCAATACCCATCTCTGCCGCGCGGTAAAACTCCCCTGGCCCGCGTGGCAGCCGGCCTGGGCTGCGCCAGCGGGCCAGGCGGCCGGAGCAAGCGGCAATAGCCGGTCAAATAGGTTAAGAGCATTTTCGCTTGTTGTCTTGCACCATCTGTGCTATGATAGACCCCATTGAGGAGGCGGCATGGTACAGGACGAAAGTACAAGTAAGAATGGCAATAGCCAGGGCGACAATAACGAAGAGGAAAAGCAACCCAAACCGACGACCTTACTGCTGGTCCGCCATGCCCTTAACGATTGGGTAGGTGACAAGCTGGCCGGGTGGACGCCCAACGTGCACCTGAATGACAAGGGGCGGGCACAGGCCGAAGCACTGGCGGAACGTCTGGCCGACAGGCCAATCGCTGCCATATACACCAGCCCACTGGAACGTTCCGTTGAGACAGCCCAGATCATCGCTGCCCCTCACAAAACAGAGGTCCAGATTCGGGAAGGCGTGGGCGAAGTTCGCTACGGCGAATGGACCGGCCGGTCCCTCAAAGAACTGGCCAAGGAAGATGCCTGGTCTGTTGTGCAGTTTTGCCCCAGCCAGGCGCGCTTCCCCGGCGGTGAGGCGATCCGTGAGATGCAGGCACGGGCTGTCACCGAATTGGACGCCATCGTGGCTGCCCATCCGTCAGAGACAGTCCTGGTCGTCTCGCACGCCGATGTACTCAAAGCGGCGCTGGCCCACTACGCTGGTCTGCACCTCGACCTATTTCAGCGCCTGGTAGTCAGCCCGGCATCATTGAGTGTAGTAGCTTTCACGCCGATGGGGCCACGCCTTATCTGTCTCAACGACGCCGCTCACGTTCCAGAAGAAGATGATGGCCGTAAGCAAGAGCCAGAGGATAGTTAAATTATGGCTGGACAGATCATTGAGATGCACCCCGTCTCGCGCATGACGATTGAGGCGATTGGCCCGCCTGGTCAGCGTGTTTTCTTGCTACAAGCAAGCCAGGGGACGGAGACACTTACTCTGAAGTTGGAAAAAGAACAGGCTCAGGTTTTGGCGCATAGCATCGATCAACTCCTGGAGGAGCTATCTGAGCGCTTTCCACGGCCGATATCTACGATGGAAGAACCGCTCACCTCGGAGTTGATGTTGCAGGAACCGCTGGAGCCCATGTTCGCCATCGGCCAGATGGGGCTGGGCTACGACGAATCCGAAGACGCCCTGGTATTGGTCGTACAGGAGCTGGCCTCGGAAGAGGAATCTGACGACGCCAGGATTGCTCGTTTCTGGGCCACGCGGGGCCAGATGCAGGCTATCAGCCGCCACGCCCTTGAGATAGTCGCCCTGGGGAGACCCATCTGTCCCCTCTGCAGCCGCCCTATGGATCCAGATGGCCACTTCTGCCCCAAAAGCAACGGCCACGACCGAGTGCACTAGCTATGGCGACGACCGACCCCACCACAAAGACCCACCCAGTGGACGTAGACTACGCCCTAGATCTCCTGTCTGAAGGAGAAATGGAAGAAGCCCATGGGCTTATGCCCTGGAGCTCAAATTACACCTTTTTGGTCACGGTATGTCACGACGATTTAGAAGCGCTGGCCATCTATAAGCCAAGCCGGGGAGAGCGCCCCTTGTGGGACTTTCCCGACGGTACGCTGGCGCTGCGCGAGGTGGCAGCCTTCCACGTCAGCCGCGCCTTGAGTTGGGATTTCATCCCTCCTACTGTGTTGAGGGAGGGGTTCCTGGGAACCGGCGCGGTTCAACTTTTTGTTGAGGCTGATCCGGAAGAACACTACTTCACTTTGCGCGACGAGCACGTGCCCGTTTTCCAGCGTCTTGCTGCCTTTGATTACATCATTAACAACGCCGACCGAAAGGGAGGGCATTGCCTGAAAGGAAAAGACGGTCACATTTGGACGATTGACCACGGGCTCACCTTTCATCAGGAGCACAAGTTACGCACTGTGATCTGGGATTTTGCCGGCCAACCGATTCCGGACGATATATTGGAAGACCTCGATCACTTGCGGCAGACACTTAACCAGCCATCGAGCCCGCTTGCGAGTGAACTTCGGCTATTGATTAACGACCGCGAAACCAAGATGTTCCGACACCGCCTGGACCGCATTATTGCCGCAGGGACTTTCCCCCAGCCGGGCGCAGGACGCAACGTGCCCTATCCACCCATCTAATCCACCATGCACACCCCAGCAACGCTGAAAGAACTGCACCGCTTCATCGTTTCGCTCGACTGGGAAGATATGATGTCTCAGGTCGAGCAAGAAACCCACGCGCGTCTGGCCATCGTAGGACCAGTGAACGCCGGTAAGAGCACTCTGTTCAATACGCTGTTAGGGCGCGACGTATCCCCCATCTCCCCCGTTCCCGGCACCACCCAGGAGTTAGTTACTGATTGGTTCGGCCCGTTCGTTCTGGTCGATACGCCCGGCTTTGGCGAAGCCGAGAGCTCCTCCGGGACAAAGGACGTTGAGGATCGGGCGCAGGTCGCCTTGCAAGCGATAAACGACACGGCAGTGGTGGTGCTCTTATTGGATGCGGCCGCCGGCCTGCGCCAATCCGACCTGGAACTGTATCACGAGCTAGTCGGGACCGGCCGCCCAGTCGTGGTTGTCTTGAACAAAATGGACCTGGTCGGTCGTGATCGCCAGGCGGTCCTGGCGGATGCCCAATCCCGTCTCAGCAACGCGGAGATCATCCCAATTTCGGCCAAACGGGGCAATGGTGTAGCCAACCAATTGATGCCAGCCGTCTTTGGAGCGGATTCCAGGCTGGCGGTGGCGATTGGACGCGCGCTGCCCGCCTACCGTCGGTTGGCTGCGCGCCGGGTAATCCGCAATGACTCCATTCTCAACGCCATCATCGGCGCCGAGCCCATCCCCGGTCTCGCCTTGCCGCTTCTGCTGACCTCACATGTGCGGATGGTGTTGCGTCTCGCCGCCATTTACGGCGAGACAGTCAGCCCCGAGCGCGCCCGCGAACTGGTTGCCACCATGGCCGGCGGCGTGGCGTTGCGTTATGCGGGGATAGTTAGTGCTAAGTTCGTTCCAGGGCCTGGCTGGCTGGTCGCCGGAGCGATCGCCTCGGCCAGCACCGTAGCGATTGGTCGGGTGGCCATCCAATACTTCGAGAGCGGAAAGCGGCTCACCCCCGTGCAGCTCCGCGCCCTGTATAGAAAATACCGACGCCAGAGGCAAAATGATCACAATTGACCAGGCACGCACTCTATACGAGGCAGCAGGCGATTCTACCCATGATTTCGACCACGTGCTGCGCGTGTATCACCTGGCCAAGCGCATCGGCCAGGCTGAGAGTGCAGATATGGTTGTGCTGCGAACGGCTACCCTGCTGCACGACATCGCCCGGCCAGACCAAGACTCGGGTCGAGTGCCAGATCACGCCGTCGAAGGCGCTCACCGTGCCCAGGAGATATTAGATGGGCAACCGCCGGAGTTTGTTGAAGCAGTTGCCCACGCCATCGAGACCCACCGCTTCCGAGCAGATCACCCACCCCAGACTTTAGAGGCCCAAATTCTGTACGATGCCGACAAGTTGGATGCCATCGGCGCGGTGGGCATCGCCCGCGCCTTTGCTTATGGCGTACATCGAGGCCAGCGCCTGTGGGCCGAACCCGACGCCAATGAGCACACGGCGATGAAGGAGTTCGCCGTCAAGCTGTGCAAGGTGAAAGATAGTCTGTTCACCGAGACTGCCCGCGCTATCGCCAGGGAGCGTCACACCTTTATGGTCGAATTCTTCCAGCGAATGGCTGCCGAAGTAGTTGGTGCGAAGTAGAAGCGAAAAGAGACGAAATGTCCGAGAGTTTTGACGCGGAGCTAACCTTGGGTGACGTACGCCGCGCGTTGGCACGCCCACGACCAGGCTTGGACGCACATCTCAAGATGGCCCCTGAGCCGAGACCGGGCTGGGGCCCAGACTTCAGCCTGCCGCCCGACTGCCGGGAAGGCGGCGTCCTCATTTTGCTCTACCCGCGAGCTGATCGTCTTCATTTTGTTCTTACGCGTCGCACTGAGACAGTCCGCTCGCACAAAGGACAGATCTCGCTGCCGGGCGGCAAACGCGAAGAAGGCGAATCTCTGGTCGAGACAGCGCTGCGCGAGACTTGTGAAGAGTTGGGCGTCCCCCCGGACGGCACCGAGGTGATCGGGCGGCTGTCGGCGCTTTACACACCACCCAGCAACTACTGTATCCACCCTTTCGTCGCGCACCGACCTGTCACGACCACGTTCCACCCCGATCCAATCGAGGTGGCTGAAGTCCTGGAAGTGCCTCTGACCACCCTGCTGGACCCAGCTATCCGGAAAGTGGAGCTTTGGTCAGCTCCGCGTTTCGATTCTCCGCGCCGGGTTCCCTTCTTCAACGTCAACGGGCAGGTGGTGTGGGGGGCCACTGCCATGATTCTGAGCGAATTGGTGACCTTGCTGGAGAATGAACGAGGCGAGTGAAAGAGTGGGGATTGGAGATTAGAGATTGGAGGCTTCGGGGGTTGGAGACTAAGAGCGGGCTAAAGGGGAAGGAAGGGCAACATGCCTGAGTTACGCCAGAATATCGCAACCAAGGAATGGGTCATCATCGCCACTGAACGTGCCACGCGCCCCGAAGAGCTTGTGCAGCCTCTCCGCCCCACCACCGAAGATCGCCCCGAATGGGAAGAAGGTTGTCCCTTCTGTCCCGGCAACGAGGAACTCGACCTGGAAGTGATGCGCATCCCGGAACGAGACCCCTGGCAGCTACGAGTGGTGCGCAACAAGTATCCGGCGCTTGAACTCGAAGGGGAGCGGACACGCACCTTCGAGGGTGTGCACCGCCAGATCAGCGGCGTGGGTTACCACGAAGTTTTGGTCGAATCACCCCTGCACAATACGTGCCCCGCGCTGGAGTCGGCCATCGAAGTCTCACTGATGCTGGAAGCCTTCAAGATACGGGGGAGAGAGATCGCTCAGGACCAACGTATCGAGCAGATCATCTATTTCAAGAACCACGGTGACCGTGCCGGCACATCTCTGGTCCACCCCCACACCCAACTGATCGGTCTGCCCATTGTACCTTATAGTATCCGAGCTCGCGCCGAAGAAGCTCGCCGTTACTTCGACGATACAGGGCGATGCGTTCTGTGCCACATGCTGTCCGATGAACTGAAGGGCGACCAGCGCGTGGTGGCGAAGAGCAAATTTTTTGCAGCTTTTATCCCGTATGCTGCGTTATCTCCCTTCCACATATGGATTCTGCCCCGCCGCCACGAATCCAATTATCTGAACGCAACCGCCCACGAACTTGCCGACCTGGGTGGTTTGATGCGCCGAGTGTTGCGCAAGCTTTACGTAGGGCTGAGAGACCCTGATCACAACTACGTCATACGCTCCGCCCCCCTCCACGATTTGGGGCCTGAGTATCTTCATTGGTACGTCACCATCGTCCCTCGCGTCACGCGCTCGGCTGGCTTCGAGCTGGGCAGCGGCATGTTTATCAACGTGGCTCGGCCTGAGACCAGCGCCGCCTTTCTGCGAGAAGTGGACGAAGACTGATCAAACAGCCCTGGCTTCCCCGTCCACGGCGGCTCCGATATCCTCGTTATGGCCAAGCGCTTGGACTCGCCAAGAGAATCGCGGTTCAGGCCAGGCTCCGGGTGACGCTGACCCGGGTGTGAATGTCTCGTTTGGCCAACGCGGCGAAGAAGGGCTCCGGCTCGACGACCGCCTCAGATGGGAAGACGCCCGGCTGGGAGATGCGGCCGGCGGCCAACCAGTGGGCGATTATGGCTGGCGCCACGCCGGTGGGCCGGGAGCCAACGGCGGTCAACGTGCCCAGCCGGTAGATCACTCTTTCCCCATTTTGAGT
>JAUVPY010000283.1 GCA_030598425.1 Anaerolineae bacterium | reverse complement strand
TAAAGTGGTGACACTCATTCACAAGCGGCTTGGGTATCCCTTTGTGCATCTCTTCACCGTAGACCACGCTCACCGGCAAATAGTCTATCGGGCTGGCCTACCTCTCCCTCCTCCCAGAGGGGAGCCAGAGGGAGGTGGCCCGGCTTGCAGCCTGGATGATTCCGAGGGCATTGTCCCTTGGGTGGCCCGCCACGGGGAGACGGTACTTGCCAATGACGTGAGCAGCGATCCCCGCTATCGCCCATCGGGGTTGCCGCCGGCCAACACACGTGCCCAACTGGCTGTGCCGCTCGCCTTCGGTGGTCAAGTCCTGGGCGTGCTCGACGTGCAGAGCGACAGCCGGGACGCCTTTGGCGACGACGACCGCTTCCTATTCGAGGCTCTGGCCGACAGCGTGGCCATCGCTATTCGCAACGCTAACCTGTATCGCTCGGAGCAATGGCGACGCCAGGTCGCCGACAGTATGCGAGAGGTGGCTGGTCTCCTCTCCGCCGACGTGGCACTCGACCAAGTACTCGATGCCATCCTGGCCGAGTTAGAGCGCACCCTCCCCTGCGACGCAGCCGCCGTATGGCTTTTGCACGATGATGACCTGCGCCTGGCCGCTATTCACGGCTACGCGGCGGAAGTGTGCACCAGCGACTTCTCGCCCGCCACCAGCCCCTGGCTCGGCCAGGCGCTGCGCGCAGACCAACCCACCATTCGTACCACCCAGTCCCCTTTTGAGCCGCTGGGATCCACCCTGGGGTTTCCGCCTGACTACTCCGCCATCGCCGCGCCGCTGCGCAGCGGCGACCGGCGACTGGGGTTGCTGACCCTGGCCCACCACACCCCCGGACGCTACGGGGCTGAGTCTCGGGCGATGACAGCCGCCTTCGCCTCCTATGCCGCCGTCGCCATCGAAAACACCCGCCTGTACCAGGAAACCCAGGAGCTGGCCCGGATCTCGACGGTGATGCTTCGGGTGGCCGAAGCCACCCGATCGCTGACTACCCTCGACCAGGTACTCGAGACCGTGGTCCACCTCATGCCGATGCTGGTCGGCGTGGACCGGTGCGCCATCCTCTTGTGGGATGAACCCACCGCAGCCTTTGTGCCGGCCGCTGCTTATGGACTCAGCCCGGCGCAGCAGGCTACCTTTGACCAGTGGCACATCGCGCTGGGCGACGAGCCGGCTTTCGACGACCTGCGCCTAGATAGGGCTCCCATCTTCATCTATGATGTGATGACCGATTCCCGGCTGTCGGGTCCAGTTGTCTGGGCGCTCGGTTTCGAGTCGCTACTATTGCTGCCCCTTCTCGCCCAAGGTGAGGTGCTGGGCGCGATGCTGATTGATTATCAGAGCGATTGGTCCGAGTTCGGCACCGTGGGGACGCTCCGCGATGAACGACTGGTGATCATCCAGGGGATTGCTCTCCAGACAGCAGCCGCTGTCGAAAACACCGGGCTGCGGGAAGCGCAGCAGGAGGAAGCCTACGTGTCGGCCGCATTGCTCCAGGTGGCGCAGGCGGTGGCCAGATTGAATAATCTGGACGACATTCTGAGTGCCATCGTCCGTATCGTGCCTATCCTGGTCGGCGTCGAGCGATGCATCTTTTTCTTGTGGGATCATGACCAATCTGTCTTCCGGCCAACACAGGCCTACGGGGTCCCCCGTGACACGGAAACGGCGTTCCTGGCCCGGCGCTACGCGCCTGGTGACTTCTTCCTCCTCGATGCCGTCCGTGAGCGCGACAGCCTGATTGCCCACTCTGGGGGAGACGATCTGACCCCGCCTGACTTTATCTCCGATTTCGTGAGACCCCCGCAGGGGGAGCCCCACGCGCTGCTGGGTGTCCCTCTCTCGGTGAAGGGCGATGTGCTCGGCGTGATGCTGATAGAGGAAACCGGCGTGCCACGCGGCTCCAGCGAGAGGCGACTGGAGATCATCACAGGAATCGCGCACCAGGCAGCCCTGGCTATGCAAAACGACCGGCTCCAGCAAGAAATGGCCGAGCGCGAGCGGCTGGAGCGCGAATTGCAACTCGCCCGCGAGATCCAGCAAACCTTTATGCCCAGCCAGTTGCCTCACCTGCCCGGGTGGGAACTGGCGGTCGTCTGGCGCGCTGCCCGCCAGGTAGCCGGAGACTTCTACGACTTTTTTGATCTGCCCGGCGGACGGTTAGGGCTGGTCATCGCCGACGTGGCCGACAAGGGAATGCCAGCCGCTCTCTTTATGGCACTCACGCGCGCCCTGGTGCGAGCGGCGGCTCTGGAAGAGATGTCGCCCGCCGCCGCCCTGGCTCGCGTCAATGATCTGCTGGTGCCCGATGCCCAACACGGCATGTTCGTCACTGCTGTTTACGCGGTTCTGTCGTTGGAGACGGGTGAGTTGGCCTACGCCAACGCCGGGCACAATCCGCCGCTGTTGTTGCGGTCTCACACGCGGGAATTGGAACGATTCGGCACGGGGGGGATGGCGCTTGGCGTGCTGGAAGGAATTCGCCTGGAGGAGCGGAGCGTCTCCCTGAAGCCAGGCGACCACTTGATTTTCTACACCGACGGCGTCACCGAGGCCTTTTCTCCACAGAACGATATCTACGGCGAAGAACGGCTGCAGGCGACCATCCAGGCCGCCGCTGGCGGTTCGGCCCAGGCGATGCTGGACGCCATTGACGACTCGGTGGTCGCCTTCGTCGGCGACACATCTCCCTCCGACGACCTGACCATTATGGTTCTCCGCCGGTTAAAATAATCGAGTTTGGATTACTATGAAAGCCGGCGCCCCCGGAATGAGGGCGCCGGCTTTCTGTCTGCTGTTCTTGCCTGGCAGATCAATTCCTCGGGTAGGACTACATCTTGGCCTCACCGCGGCCGGTCTCGATGCGCTTCCAGGCCACGACGACGGCAACGGTGATGATGGCTGCCACGACGACCTCGGGAAGGCCGTGGGTCACACCGACTGTCCAGGCCACGCCAGCCGCCATGTAGCCGCGAATCACAGCCATACCCAACACCAGGATGGTATTGGTCAGCGTGCCCACCGCTGCAGCGACGATGAGGGCCAGGTACTCGTTGATCTTTTTCAGGCCCACGTAGGCAAAGTAAGTGGTGATGCCGATGAAGATGCGCGGAAGGATTGCCACAAGCGGGTCTTTGAACAGCGGCGTCGTCGCCTGGAGGAAGCTGAACAGGCCGAAGATGGTGCCGATGATCCCTCCAACGAGCCACCCTTCCATGATGCCACCGATGATGGCTGGCACGTGCATGATGGTGGCGTTACCCGCCGCCGTAGGTACCGGGATGAAGCCCAGGCGCGTCACTCCCAGCAGGATGGCAACGGCTGCCAGCACGCCAGCGATGACGATCTTGCGTACAGAAAGAGTCTTTCCTTCTTCCATGATATATTCCTCCTTGAGATGGTTTGGCGAGTTCCCAGGCCAGGGAACTTGCTCCCAGTCTTGAACGGATGAAACGAACAACGAATGTTCTAATCATATGACACAACGACTCTGTCCGGTCTTAATCCATCCACACCTCCTCTCACAATCACTGGCTAGCAGACGACAGCTTTCAGGACACACCAGCGGGTGTTAGCCGCGCTAGCACTGTGCCAAGAATCGAGCAACCGCAACAATACTTACTTTGACAAGCCACGGTTTGCCGAACCAACTGACTCTGGATGATATGACCGCTGTCAGACAAGCGTCAGTGTTCGTGTGTATTTTCTCCTGAAAGCGCATCAAGCCAACCGCTCGTCTTCCAAAATGGTGTCCAAAAGTGCTTGCGGACGCTCTTGTTGTGGTATGTGGCCCGCCCTTGGTATGGTGACTAACTTAGCTGAAGACTGAATGTCCAAAAGTGCGTGTGCGTTCTCCATCGACATCATTTGGTCGTGTTCGCCCCGAATCATCAGTGTGGGTGTCGCCAGTTGTGCGAGCTTCCCCTCCAGGCCACCTTGCTGTTTCATCACCCACATAGCCATATGCCGCAGTACCGAAAAGTAGGCACGCCGCTGACCATCACTCCACACCCGTTCGTTCACGCGTTGAAATAAGAAGTTGCGATCTGCTTCGGGCAATTCATCGAGATTGGCATAGTAACTGCGCAGTGTCTCAAAGGCAGCCTGAGGGTCTTTGCGTAAGCGGGTGTACAACCATTCGCCAATGCCGGGCAACAGAAACAATAGCATTGCCAGACTCAGTGGTTGCTTACGGGTCAACAGCATGCCGCCGATCAATACCAGACCACGCACGCGTTCTGAGTGTTCAAGCGTGATAAACTGCGCGATCACTGCGCCGAGCGAATTACCAATTAACGTTGCGCTGGCAATGGATAGTGTGTCCATCAATTCCAACACTGTATCACACAGGAACGGCACGGTGTAGGCGCGCATCGGTTTATCGCTGCGACCAAAGCCCGGCAAATCCGGGGCAACAATGCGATAACGCGCCGACAGTGGCTCGACAATGTGTCGCCAGGTATCTGCTTCATCTCCTAGGCCGTGGAGGAGCATGGCAACTGGCAACTCGGATGCGCCAGCATCGTACACGTACAAACGCAAGCCGCTGGGTGTCAGGGTAACTGTCCGAGCGTATTCTTGCAGGCCAGGCCATGCACGCATAGGGCTCTGAAACTGGCTCATTCTCAATTACCTCCCAAGTAAACCAGTTGCGTTTCTCGCGTGGCTAACACATCTTCTGCGTGTATCTTCTCAAAAAGGTGGGGCGAAAGTAGGTCGGATTTGCTATCCGACCCTGTGGCGGTTAGCAAAACCGCCCTACGCTGCCCTTGCCCCAAGGTATTGAGAAGATAC
>JAUVPY010000384.1 GCA_030598425.1 Anaerolineae bacterium | reverse complement strand
TGACTTTCTGTCCCATCGTCTCTGACATCTGAATGACGCCATCGGTCAGGAAGTCGTGGAAATACAAAAAGGCGCGAACCGCTTCGGTGAGAGTCAGTTTGTTGATCAGAGAATGCTCGCCGTATGACCGACCAAGCTCTCGGGCCTCTTCCATGATCGCTTGGCGATCGGAAGGTTGGGTCAGGTACGTCATTACCAGTGTCAGCAGTTTGCGGCCCAACTCCCGGTGTTCGGCTTTGTCCGTCTCGTCAAGGCGCTGATACCAGCTCTGATCACTTAGCTTGCCCCCGCTCACTTCAAGGCGGGTGCGCCCCAGCGCGCTTTGCACTAATAGCTGGACGCCTGATGGCTGCAGCGGTTCCGGCTCGAGCAAAGACCGCACGTCGCTCTCGGCGAATCGGCGGTGTCCTCCTGGTGTGCGCACGGTGGGAATCTTGCCCGAATCAGCCCACTGGCGCAATGTGGATGGATGTACACCAAGCATTTTACTTGCTTCTTGCAGGGAGAGCCATTTCACATTGGGCGGAAGCCCTAAATCTTTGCTTGACATAAGCGCACCTCTGTAAGTCTAGGGCATCTTGCCAGGGTGTAGCTTTGGCAGGATGCATTACGGAAACCTCATGTCCAACTTCACGTGTGCTGTGGGAATTATACAATAATTCCTACATATTTGCAACAGGCCAATGGTAATGTGCACGGCTCGTGCAAAGTCGAGAAATGCTCGCAGCAGGTCCGTGACCTGCGTGTCGGACCGTGGGAAACGCCAGGTCACGGACCTGGCTCGAGCAGGGGGCACACTTTGTTCGATTTGTCAGGCGACTTTGCACGAGCCCTGTGGTAATGTGCGCCGGCTTGCATAAGGCGGGCTGATGCGATGTTCGCACTGCGGTTCGGGGCGAATTCAATTTGGTACCAGGGTTTTCAACGCAGCCTCGTACGCGCGGTACGCCCGCTGCCCAAAGAGCACAAACCGAACCAATTCGATCTCTGGATGCTGGTGCAAATAGTCGATGACAGTCACCAGGGCAGTCGGTGCAGCTTCTTCCAGGGGATAGCCGTAGACGCCGGTGCTGATGGCGGGAAAGGCTATGCTGGGGATGCCGTGCTCCGAGGCAAGTTGCAGCGCGTGCCGGTGGACACTGGTCAACAGTTCGGCGTCATGCGGCGAGCCGCTGTAAATCGGACCCACACCGTGGATGACGAACCTTGCCTTCAGTTGGTAACCTCGTGTAAGGCGCGCCTCGCCGACCGGGCACCCGCCCAGTGTCCGGCACTCGGCCAACAACTCCGGTCCGGCTGCGCGATGAATGGCTCCGTCGACTCCGCCGCCGCCCAACAAGCTGGAATTGGCTGCATTGACAATCGCCTCAGTCTCTTGCTGTGTGATGTCCCCCTCCACTAGCTCCAGCGCTGATTCGCGGACGTGGACTTTTGCCTGATCGGAACCTGCAGACATTTTGTGGCCTCCTTCCCTCGTGCTATAATCGAGTTATGGTCCTCACACGACTCTCTTTGAACAACTTCCGCAACTTCGTCCGGCTGGCGCTGGATCTGCCAGCAGGTCCTGTCCTGCTGCGGAGCGACAACGCCCAGGGTAAGACGAACCTGCTGGAAGCGATCTACTACCTGGCTACCACCCGATCCACCTTTGCTCGCGCTGAGCGCCAGCTTGTCAATTGGGAGGCTATGGAGCGGGACCCGCTCCCCTTTGCCCGGCTGGAAGGGCATATTCGCCGCAACAGCGGTACCTTTCAGATCGACATCACCCTTTTGCCTGGCGAAAAGGGAACGGTTCGCAAAGAGATGCGGCTGAACGGCGTCAAGAAGCGAGCCTTGGACGTGGTGGGCCAGCTCAACGCAGTTATCTTCTTGCCAGAAGATATCGAGTTGCTGACCGGCTCGCCTAGCGCCCGTCGTCGCTATCTGGATGCCACCCTATGCCAGATCGACCCTAATTACTGTCGTGCTCTTGCCCAATACAACAAGGTGTTGTCTCAGCGTAACGCGCTGCTCAAGCAACTGGCCGAGCAAGGTGGGGGCAAAGTCCTACTCAGCTCGGGCGACGACCAGCTCCTTTTCTGGGACGAGCAACTGGCAGAGCAGGGCGCGACACTGATCGTGACTCGTCAGGAAGCGATTACTGAACTGGACCACCTTGGCCGCGACCGGTATAGGCTGTTTGGTGAGCAGCCGGAAGTATTTCGCCTGCACTACGCCCCCAGTTTCGATCCTCAGCACCGCCCCCTGCTCGATTATCAACGCCCACTGTCGCTTGAGGAACTATTGCCGTCGGCACAGACACAACTATCGCTGGCGGAAGTTGCCGAGGCCTTCAAGTCCCACCTGCGCCAGGCCCGACGCGAAGAGATTGCACGGGGCGTGACCGTGGTTGGGCCGCATCGGGACGACATACATTTCACCGTTGATGGCGTCGATATGACGCTCTATGGCTCCCGTGGTCAGCAGCGCACTACAGCCTTGGCGTTGAAGCTGGCCGAAGTCGATCTGATGCACGAAGTGACCGGCGAAACGCCCCTCCTCCTCTTGGATGACGTGATGAGCGAGTTAGATGCCAGGCGTCGCGCCCGGGTTATGGGTATGGTCGATGGCGTCGAACAGGCAATCCTCACCACCACCGATTGGGTCGATTATACGGACGAGTTCCGCGCCCAAGCCCATTTGCTGCAAATAACTGCCGCTGAGATAGAGGTAGTCGGGACACGACAAGTCTGATACGTGCCGTCTTGCTTCCCCTCAGGCAAGAGGGCGTTTGGCCGGCATCCCTGGCCGGCGAGGATATTTGGAAGGCGTGAGAGAGACTTTCTCCAATATGACCAGGTGACGCGTGCTGTTTAGACCGGGGATGGCTGCTGGGACAATCTCCTTTACCTGGCCGCCCAGAGCAAGGATGGCCTTTTGGGCGGCTTCCACTTCAACCGCCGGGTTTTCTCCCTTCTGAGCGATAACCAGTCCCTCTACCCGCACCAAGGGCAACGTCAACTCGGCCAACGTGGCCATCTCGGCCAGCGCCCGCGCCAGCGCCAAGTCGTATCGCTCGCGGTGCTCTGGGTTTTGTCCCACTTCCTCCGCTCGTGCCTTTATGACAATCACGTCTGCCAACCCCAGGCGTTCGACGAGAATTTGAAGAAATTCGGCTTTCTTGCCCGTCGCTTCAAGCAGGGTCAGGCGCAGCGCAGGAAGAGCGATCTTGAGCGCGACGCCCGGAAAGCCTCCTCCAGACCCCACGTCGATCGCCTGAAAACTTACATCCGTTTCCCCGGCCGATACGTCCCAGGCGCGCGCAATCGCCTCCCAGCACGACAGCGAGTCGAGGAAGTGCTTCGTTTGGACCTCCTCGTAGTCGGTGATTCGGGTCAGATTTACCCGCTGGTTCCAGTCGATCAACGTCTCGTAGTAAACTTGATACAAGCCCAATTGGTCGTCGGTCAGCGGGATGTCAAGCTTCTGAGCGCCGTCGGCCAAACGGTTCACCGCGCCCACCTCCTCGAGGCATCACTCTTGGGTGACGCACATGTGCCTTAAGTATACCAGGTCTTCAACCTGTTTTCAACTCTTCAGCTTGGGGCAAACTCTCTCGGATGGCTTTGACCAATGCTTCGGTCTGAAAGGGTTTGGCGATAAAGCCCTGTGCACCAGCTTCTCGCACTCGCTTGCGATTGTCTGCCGTCGGCCAGGCTGAAACGACAATGATGGGGATATCTTGAGTGGCGGGGTCTTCCTTGGTTGCTGCCTGGTGTTTGGTTACAGCGTGACCCTTGGTAACAATGTGGCTTTCCGCTACACTCCGGCC
>JAUVPY010000391.1 GCA_030598425.1 Anaerolineae bacterium | reverse complement strand
TTCTGGCTGCTTTCCGCGAGCGTTTTGTCAAACCCGGTACCTTCTCAGTCCACGACAGTCACGCTTATGGCGAAGCCCTGGAACTGCGTAATGTCACCGACTACGAGATGTTGGGAAAAGTGGACGAAGAGCAAGCTCGCAGCGTTGTTGAAAACGCCGACCATTTCATTGCAAGCTGTGAAACCTACTTGACGACGAAGGGTTACTTATGAGCGCAACTTCGTTGAATTACCTTACCCCAACCGAGCAAGCGGCAATTACGGAATACGTCGCCCGGATCCGCGGGCACTTCCGCAATCGCGTCCTGGCCGCGATGCTATTTGGTTCCAAAGCCCGAGGCGACGCTGACCCTGAATCGGACATTGACCTGTTAGTGCTGGTGGATGTGGAGAGCAGCGAATTCCGCTCCCAGCTATGGCGCATCGCATCCGACGTATCATTGGAACATGGCGTCGTGCTTTCACCACGTGTGTTCGGTCAGGAACGCTGGGATGAGACGCGCCGGATTCGCCTGCCCCTGTACCGCGCGATTGTGGCCGACGGTGTTCCTCTGACCCCTGAACGTGTTCCTGCCTAACTGATCCCCTGAAGTCCGGGCTCGCAATGGAATCTCTGCGTCCCGCGGCCCTACGATACCCCGCTGTGTTCTCCCCATGCACCCATAGGCATCAAGCCAATAAACAGAGTAAGTAACCGCTAGCACGGGTGGCTTCGGGCAATTCAGGCAGCTCTCCAGCCGCATTTGGCGTAAGGTAGTCTTTTGGTCAAACATTGGCTTAAACGGCCCAAAACAGTTATTATATCTCCTGGAGCGGTTTAGGCCGCGTTGACATTTTGTCTTTGTCCTCTGAGACTCCAGCGAAGAGCCTGATGATGTCTCTCTGGCGCCAATTCAAATGTCAACACTACCCAGTCCCTTGGTGGTTCCTTCTTGGATGTGAGAGAAGACGAAGATGAAAATTAATAGGCGTGGCCGTCCTATGATCGGCTTTGGGTTGGTCATAATTGTATTGGCTGTGCTATTAACGTTCTTCGTCGTACGAGCTATGCAAAGAAACAGAGCGCTGGAAAGTCGCATCGCGACGGTCCAAGCGTTAGAACGATCAACATCGGCAAGTGGGTCGGAGAGATCTTTGACGGAGACACTCGCTTCAGGGAGCGCCCCAATCGAGGTGGGGGAAACCGAACCGACTCGAACCCCAACCTCTACCCCCTCGCCCACCTCCACCGCCGTCCCCAGTCCATCTCCAACCGTTTCTCTTACACCGACCACGACGCCAAGCGCCACGCCCTCACCCCCATCCACGCCGACGTCGACGCCTACGTCAACATCGATTCCCCCAACACCTACAGCGACGGCCTCGGTGGCGCCGTCGCGGGCCGCAACACCGGCACGCACCACAACGCCAAGCGCTTCGCCATCACCGGTTTCCACGTCGACATCGACGCCGACACCAGCATCAACCCCTCCCACCCCGAGGCCGACGACCTTGGCGTCACCGACGCCAACACCTTTGCCGACCGGTCAATTTGTGTTGCTCAGTCCCACGCTGGAAGAACCCTCGTACAATCCAATTGAGTTCAAGTGGGAGTGGACCGGGGAGCTAGCGGGGGGACAAGGGTTTGAAGTTCGGGTCTGGCGCGAGGATGAAGAGCCTACCGGGGTCCACGACTCCCGGCAAGACAACCTGGACGGCAACATTATCTCTCTGGGGGAGGATGTTTATCAATTCAGCGTCGATATCAGCCAAGCCGCCGGTGTCAGGGGCGCCAATGGATATTACCTTTGGACTGTGGTCTTGGTGCAAGTCAGCCCTGACTACAAAGACCTGGGTATTCAGGCCGAACCAGAGCTAATGTACCTTGAAGGAGAGGCAGGTGGTGAGGAGGAGTATAAGGGGCCTCCCCGAAGTAGGGATTAGCCAGCTTGCGCCTGTCCCCCACACGGGCCGTCCCGAGATGAATCCTCGGGCTAAATCAATCCGGCTCACTTCAAACCCGATTCACGGGGTACCCTTTGGTAGCCCGGTAAAGGTAGCAAACCAATCTACGAACACCTCGCTCCACGCGCCTGCCTCGCCTGTGGCCAGGTTGCCAAAGAAAAGCACGTCGGGCGTTGTGGCGTTTTCCCCTTTCAGGTACCAGTTGAGTGAGCAATCACTTTCTGGCCACCAACCGATCTCCTGGTCGTCAACGTAGAGGTGTGCGGTGCCGTTGATGAAGTCCGCCGTCACCAGTGTCCAGCCTTCGTGTGGCACAGCGTAATCAGGCAGACGATGGAGTCGCCAAAAATACTGCTCCTGGCAGCCGGGATAGATGAACTGGCCGACGCCTTCATCGCTGGTTGTGTCCTGCAAAACGTAAAAGATAGCACCGGTGAAATATGGGATGTGCCCGGAGTTGCTGATCTCCACGCCATAGCCGCTGGCCGTCTGGCGGCCGCGCCAGGCGAAACGTATATTGCCCTGGTTGGGACGCCAGTCAACGCGAGGGTATTGCGCTGCCGCACTCATCTGGCCCGCCCCCGGGTAGAAAGGGGAGCCGCCGCGCCGGCGCAGGTAGTCCAACGGGCCCTCGTCCCCCTCTTCTGACGCCGATAGGATGTCATCCGGCAACATGTCGTCGAAGATGGCCCAAACCGGCACACCCGTGGCAAAGCCGTCATTCAAGATCGCGGCATAGCCGGTCTCTACGGCGGTCCAGGCGTGGGTTGGGTCGGGGTCCTGTACCAGTTGCCAGTAATCGGGCATAGCTGCCCCCTGGAAGTCCTCATTCCAGTAAGGGGTATTGGCGAAAGGGCCGGGGGGCAGGACTGAGGAATAGGAAGTGGGCGGGTCAGTTGGAGTTGGTGGTTCTTCAACGGCTGCCTCCAGAATGCCCTGGGCCGCTGGTGATGTTGAGTCAGGCACATAGACCCGAATCCAGTCAACTTCCACGTCTGTCCAGGATACTGGCGACTCCAGCAGCGCTAATGAGCCGATGTAGAGCGCATCAGGTCGCGTCGCAGCCCCAGGATATCCTTTGAACGAGCTCAGCGTGCGGGTGATGACCGGCGTTGAATCTACGGATAGGGTGAACGTATCCCCTGTGTAATCAGTGGTGACGACCACCCAATCGGTATAGGGGTCCGTGTAGCCACGGTCGCCCATGTCTACGAAGCTATTGCCCCGGTCGGCGCCGACGACGAGGCCACGCCATGCCTCTTCGTCCCCATAATCGGTACCGACGTAAAAGAGTGGCCCGCCCCAGCCGGGGGCGTGTCCATCGGCGTAAATGGAAATCGGATGCTCACCCACGATCTCGGCGTTGAAGCGAACCCGCACCGCCACTCGGAAATCCCCCACGTCCGGTGTCCAGTCCACCCGGCGTGTGGTGTACGGTACATCGTATGTGGTGGCGCTATCGTCAATCATATACAGGTAGGGAAAAGCGACGTCGGAGCCTGGCACAGCCACCCTCAGCTGGCCGTTATCTACGCTCACGACGCCCGTCGCTGGCGGCGTATAGCTGGCCGGGGTCATTTGCCCTTGCACCAGCCAGTAGCCCAGCAGCCGGTTACAGTCGAACTCGTCCGCGAAGTAGGTGTAATACCCGTCCGGCCGGTAGGGGTCGTCCTGCAAAAGAAGTCCGCAGTAGACAGTGCAGTTGGGTAACTCTGGGACCTCCCCCCGCAGCAT
>JAUVPY010000189.1 GCA_030598425.1 Anaerolineae bacterium | reverse complement strand
CGAAGTAAAGAATCAA
The DNA here is from genome assembly GCA_030598425.1 of Anaerolineae bacterium. Classification (GTDB taxonomy): domain Bacteria; phylum Chloroflexota; class Anaerolineae; order 4572-78; family NAK82; genus JAUVPY01. The sequence goes on along the minus strand of JAUVPY010000189.1, from coordinate 6,006 downwards.
ATGACAAATATCAAGTGACAAACTGCGGAATCTGACGGTGATGCACCACTTGCGTCTTGCCCCGCGCCCGTTGGTATTTGGTATTGGATATTTGCGATTTAGTATCCGTGCTCCGATTGGCAACAATATGACCGGGATGAGCTTGATCATAAAGCCCACGCCGGTAGCGGCCGCACTCCACAAGAAACGGCCCCGCAGCAGTAAGTACAGGCTGAGGAGGAAAAAGAAGTTGGGGTAGCTCTCGAACCAGCCGGTGAGCGTGTAAACCGGGGTGAAGAGAATTGCGTAGAACCAGGCCGCTCGTAACGCCCTTCGCTGATCGCCCAACCGACGGGCAATGGCATAAATGAGGATCAAGTTGCCCGCCTCAAAGAGGAGAAACGTCCCGCCCAGCAGCAGCGAAAACCACAAGTTGGGAAACTCCCAGGGGGGCAGTAGGCTGCTGACCCACCACAGCCCGATCATCAAGAAAGGAAAGAGGGGTGGGTAAGTTGTCCACAGGTTGACGTAAGGGAAGTATCCTTGGCGGGTAAGCTGCGCGAATTCACGGTACCAATAGAAATCAGAGTGGTCCAGCACCTGCCCACCGGGTCGAAAAGCCAGCAGTGTCATCATCCGGAAAGCGAGGAAAAGGGCCAAGATCAGGGCGAACTCGTGCCTGGCGTTCGGCGAGGAGGACGGCTGGGTTGGTTGTGCGACCCCGTGATTTTGCATATTGCTGCTACTTGCTACCTGATACCTGCTACCCGGATGTGCCAATCTCCCGCTGATACCAGCTCCACGTGCGGGCCAGGCCGTCCGCGACGGCTGTCTTGGGATCGTAGTCCAGGAGCCTGCGCGCTTTGCTGATGTCGGCGAAGGTGACCTTGGGCTCGCTGGGGGGCGCTGGCGGTGTGGACAAAATGGCACGTTTGCCTATCAACCCTTCGATGATGCCCACGAAATCGGCCATCAGCACTGGCTCGCCTCGTCCCAGGTTGATGACTTCATAGCCCAACGGACGGTCTATGGCAGCAACCACCCCGGCGATTATGTCGTCAATGTAAGTCCAGTCCCGCTTCATCTGCCCAGCGTCAAAAAGCTGGATCTCACGCCGGTTGACGATGCGGTGCGTCACCATAAAGGGCATCATATCCGGACGGCCCCGAGGCCCGTAGACACTGAAGAAACGCAGGGCAGTGAAGTTCAGATTGTGCAGGTTGTGGTAGGTATAGCCGATGATTTCGGCCGCTTTCTTGGTGGCGGGATAGGGAGCCAGCGGCTGATTACAGGGATCGGTTTCCTCGAACGGGATGCGGTCAGTCTTGCCGTAGACCGACGAGGTAGAAGCGAAAACGAAGTGGGGCACCGCGCCCCCGCGCGCTACCTCCAATAAGCCGACCGTACCACGTAAGTTCACGTCGGTGTAAAGCGGAGCCCGCCCGATGGAATAGCGAACGCCACCCATGGCCGCCAGGTGTGCAATGACGTCGGGGCAGTGATCGGCCATGATCTTATACATCCTATCGGCGTCGCGGACGTCAGCTTCGTAGAAAGTGAGACGCGGATGACCCTGGAAGGGAGCGACGTTGGCCCGCTTGCGAGCCGGATCGTAGTAATCGTTGAAATTGTCAACAGCGATCACCTCGTCGCCACGGCTCAGCAGGGCTTCGGCCAGATGGCTGCCGATAAAACCAGCCGCACCGGTTATGAGTACTTTCAATGGGCACCCTCGTTGTGAAAGAGTAAAGAAAATGATACACGAAGTACGACAAATGGGCAAAGTAAAACAGATTACGAAATCTGTGAGAAGATGGTACTAGCTGCGCCAGCCCCCCGCAGCGCGCTGGCGACAGTCGGCGCGCGGTCGGCCTCAACCAGGGCAAGCATATTGCCACCCCAACCGGCGCCGGACATCTTTGCGCCCAATGCCCCAGCCCTCTCAGCAGCCTTTACCAGCGTGTCGAGCTCAGGTGATGAGACGCCGAGGGTCATCAGCAATTCGTGATTCTCATCCATCAGTCGGCCGACAGCTTTGGGATCCCCGCGTTCAATAGCTGATTTGGCCAGGCGCGCGACGGCACCAATTTCGTCGAACAGACCTTCGTAGCGCTCGGTGTCAGCGCTCCAGCGGCGACGCACGTCACCAACCACCTCGCGGGTTGAGCTGACCACGCCCGTATCGGCGACGACCAGGTTTAGCCGTGCTCCTACCGAGAGCCGTTTCATCCCTTCACCCCGCACGAAGAACACCGGCTGCGCGTAAGCGACGACGGTATTGTCAATCCCACTGGGAGTGCCGTGATGCAGCTTCTCAACCTCGTAAACTAAAGGGGAGATTCCCTCCGGTTGGGGATCGTGCCCGAAGTGACGGCCAACAGCGCGGACGATAGCGGTGGCAACAGCAGCCCCACTGCCCATCCCGCGTGCAATGGGGATCGTGGAGGTGATCGTGACCAGTACATCAGGCTCGGAGCCGTTATGGAGAAAAGCGTCTAGAGCCAATTCAACGCTGGCTCTCAAGGGATCGTCAGAGGCCGCATCGCGCAGGCGGTAGCGATGGCCGCCCGGGTTTCCATCGGGCGCGGGTAGGTCAGCGGCCAGGATATGCACACCCCCCCCGAGTTCGCCGGGGCTGATCGTAGCCCTCGCACTGACATCCATCACGGGCACAGCGATCGCCGGCCGGCTGTAGACAACGGCGTGTTCGCCAAAGAGGATGACTTTGCCAGGCGCAGTAGCGACTGTAGTTTCGCATTCTGAGCGACGTGATTGGGTTTGATCTGCCCTGGTATCCATTGACGGCCTTCGCGAGTTGCCTATCTACCCATCAATTCCAAGTTCCGCCAGTAGCTTTCGATACGTCATCGGTTCGTCCTCGAAGATGTACGTGGCCGGGGTAACGACCACGCCACTGCCACCGATGGCCCGTAATTGCCCGACCGCTTGCACCAGCCGTTGCTTGCGAACAATGATACTGATGGCGTGCCAATCACCGCTACCAGTGTCGCGCATGTAAACAGGCGAAATGGTGGGACCCTGGAGGCCACTAAGATCAGGCTGAGATAGGACTTTTTGAGCCACAGCTTCCGGTGACTCGCCTTGGATGTTGGCGATAATGGCATGGAAGCCGGCGGCCCTCAGATGTGCCTCGATAAACTCAAGTAACTGCTTGGCGACCATCAGCACCGCGGGCTGGTTTTTGAGCGTGTGGCGGTTGCCGATAAGGCAAGCTTCGGAAGTCAGCAGCGTGCCCCCTTCGATTAGCTTTAGACGGTTTTCACGCAGTGTGATACCGGTGGCAGTCAGGTCAGCAATCAGATCGACGAATCCCATCTGTGGGCCGGCTTCCAGCGCGCCCTCGGACCGGATGAGTTGATACGGTTCCACTCCCCGTTCAGCCAAAAACCGTACCACCAATCTCTCGTACTTGGTGCCAATTCGTAGGAGGCGGTCTTCGGAAGCTTGTTTGCGGGCCAGAGCAGCCAGGTCCTCAATTGAGGCTATGCCTTCCCACTTGTCGGGGACGGCCAACACCAACCGGCACCCACCAAATCCTAGCGTACCGTGCAATACGATGATCTCGTCGCCTTCGCCACGGTACTCGGTCACGCTATCGAAGCCCGTAATACCCAAGCTTACGTCGCCGTAACGCACTTTGCGCACGATGTCGGCCGAGCGTTGAAACCAGACCTCTAACTCGGGGATAGCCGGGATCGCTGCGACGTATTGCCGCGAATTTAGCTTGGTCACGTGAAGCCCGCAGTCGTGCAGAAACGCCAGCGTTTCTGTTTCCATACGTCCCTTGCTGGCCAGCGCCAGTCGGATCTTGCGTCGGTCGGGTTGATTGATCGCGTGCATGGATAATCACTCTACGTCATTTATTTGGATTTACTTAGCGCGATTGTACACCGTATAATAGGGGCTGTCAATGAGGTTGGATTTGTTGCACCCCTGGGGTCTAAAAAAGACCCCAGAGGCCTTATTAAGAGTGCAAGTGACGAAGGTCAAAGATCAGAAAAATAGGGGGTTGAATCTTACGTCAATCTCTGGTATACTAGGGTTGTGCCAACAATCAAGTATTTGGTTCCGAGCAGCAGGAGGCTACAATGAGTACATCTACCCCCCAACTGATGCGGTTCTTGCAGCAAGAAAACACTCGCTTGCAAGAAGAGAACAAGGCCTTAGAAGAGGAGAATCGAGCGCTCCACCGATATATGGATGCCCTGGAAGATCTTTACTGGGCTGCCCAGCAGATTATGTCTGAAGAAAACCTGCTCACTCTGCTCGATCAGATCCTCTATAATGCAATGGTTGTTCTTAGGGCAGAGGATGGATCTCTATTGCTCTTGGACGACGAGACGGACGAACTGGTCTTTGCCGTGGTCCATGGGGACATCCGTGGAGAGCTACGCGGATATCGAATTGGCGGTGACATCGGCATTGCTGGCTGGGTCGCCACCGAAGGTGAACCGCTCATCGTCAACAATCCTCGCCACGACTGGCGCTTTTCGCCGCAAATCGACGAGGCGTTTGGCTTTGTCACCCGCTCAATATTGTGCGTACCGATGATCACACGAGGCAAGCTTGTGGGGGTGATTGAGTTGCTCAACAAGTATGATGGAAACAAGTTTATCGAGACTGATGCAACACTGCTCTCGATTTTGGCCCACGTGGCTGCGACCGCTCTTGAGGATATGCGATCACGGCTCGACTCTGAAGAGATGTAATGGTATAATTAACAAAGTTGATTGGGTTAGTTCTCTGACGAGTCCGATTTTATCCTGCCAGCAGGATAAGGAGAACATAACAACCCACCTGGAGTGGTTGACATATTATTCGCGTCCGGCCGGATAGACCTCAAGAGGATGCCTAGGCCGTGTTGACAATTTGTTTTTGTCCTCTAAGGCTCCAACGAAGAGTCGCATGATGTCTCTCTGGTGCCAAATCATATGTCAACACTACCAAGCCATCCAGATTGACCCGGTAGACCACTATTTGGGTTCGTGACAGGAGCAGATTTATGGTTGGTAAATATCAGGGGCGAGGAGACAAACCAGGGCACCGGTATTCCGTGACCGGTCGCTTCTTGACAAACGTGACTGATAGTCGTTGGGTTTTGCCTCATCATGGGCGGATATGGCGCCCTCCAACCGATGTATATGAGACCGATGATGGCATTGTGGTCAAGGTCGAAGTGGCCGGTATGGCCGAAGATGACTTTGCGATTACCTTTTCCGACAGTAATCTGATCATCGCTGGTATGCGCCGTGATCCAGCAGCGAAGCTTGGCTATCACCAAATGGAGATACCCTACGGAGAGTTTCGTACTGACGTTTACGTTTCTAAAGCGGTTGATGTAGATGGCATCGAAGCCTCCTACGAGGACGGCTTCTTGCTGGTGACTCTTCCCAAGGAAGACGCCCATCGCATTGCCATCGAAAACGAATGACACCCCGAAACTATGGTGGTTTCTCAGTGAGACTTCCCATCGAAGCTGATGTGGTACACTACGTTGAATGACTTCAACATAACCGACATTACAAGGAGGCTCTCAAATGCCTAGCGTCGAAGTGAGTGACCTCGACGAACAAACAACCGATAGTGAAGAGCCTGATTCATCAGCAACTCCGGCGATACCTGAAGAACTTCCGATTCTTCCATTGCGGGGGATAGTCGTCTATCCGTTGATGGTACTTCCCCTCACGGTGGGCCAGGCCCGGTCGGTGCGGCTGGTTGATGAGGTGGCGGTGGGCGACCGGCTGGTGGGATTGGTTGCGTCCGAGGACCCCGAGCTTGACGAACCGGACCCGGATCAGGTGTATCAAATGGGCACTGCGGCCCTTATTCACCGGCTCATCAAATCACCGGATGGCACCATGCGTATCATTGTGCAAGGGGTGGAACGTATTCACATTGACGAATGGATAACCGAGGAGCCTTACCTTAAGGCTAAAGTCTCGACCATGCCTGATGACGTGCCCGAAGAAGGGGATGTTGAGGCCGAGGCGCTGATGCGTAACGTGG
>JAUVPY010000040.1 GCA_030598425.1 Anaerolineae bacterium | reverse complement strand
CTAGGAGACGTCCCTCGTAGGATATACAGGAAATTGGCGGACAGGCCAAAGTTCGGATCGGGTGAGATGAGCGGCAGCCCGCGGCGGATGCGGTGCAGGTCGGCGATGATCGTCGGGACTTGGGCCAGCAACCGCTTGGCCTTGCGCCAGTTCGCTTCGGGCGAAATGTCCTCGCCGTCGGGATCGAAGTTGGCCAACATACTGACCGCCGAACGGAGCACCGCCATGGGATGGCTGTTGGGCGGGGTCAGCCGGAGCATCTCGATTACCTGGCTGGGCAGGCGCATCTCCGCGACGACCTCTGAACGAAAGACATTATGCTCAGCAGGGGTGGGCAGCGGCCGCTCCAGAGTAAGAAGACGGTTTCCGAGAAGCTCATGGCCTCTGCAATGTCATGAATGTCGTACCCCTGGTAGAACAGCCGTCCGTGAATGCCATCAACGTAGGAGATACTGGTATCGGCGGCGATGACGCCTTCTAGCCCCCGCACCGGTGTTTTTTCGTCTTGTGCACTAGGCATACCACTACCTCTTGATCTCTCCTTATCACTGATTGTCTGGCACGCAGACTAAGAAGCTGTTTTGAAATAACTTGGTACTTTTCGGAGGCGAGCAAAGGTCACCCTTCGACGGGCTCAGGATGATGTCTCGCTGGACACCCAAAATGCGAAGTTATTTTTGAACGACTCCTAAGCACGCTGTACCGTCGCTCAATGGCTGGGCGAAATATAAAATGGATGTGGTTGGTTGGCTCCTGTCACGAACCTCCCACCACACCCCTGTGGTGCTAGCCAGCTACCTAGTAACAGACTGGAACGGGCCAAACGCTCGCCCGTACAAACGCTGGTCACCTGATCCAATTCCTCTCGTATTATAGCCGGGACGCGGATGAATAGCAAGAGCCTCGAAGATGGGGAAAAGCTACTCGCCCGATTCGGCGGGGTTCTTCCCAGGGGAGACCTACAGGTGAGTGACACAGATACTTAGAGAATCCGGAAAGGAATGGATGACAGCGCCAACAAAACATGCTATACTATTGATCTTTGCGTTGGCAAAGGAACACTTTGCCGTTCAGGCATACTCAATTTTGGCGCAAAACGTTCCATTATCAACCCGAGGATCAATAGACACGCTCAACGTCGACCAATTTGAATTTCTCGGTTGAGTTGACAGAGAAGTACCATAGAAATAGTCTAAGGAGGTTGCTATGGCTGCTGAGAGGGAAAAACATAGCAAAAAGGAGAGGTTCAAAGAACGTGATTACAGTCTTTCGGGTGGTTCAGAGGGGGCCATTGCCCTCGATGAAGACCGGCTTGAGGATCGTGTGGAAGAGGTTTGGTGGTCACCGGATATTCCCCGCAAGAACCTGAGGGCATTTATGCAGCGAAGCGACGGTCCGGCCCTTTGGCATTTCGGGCTCTGGATCGTTTTGCTGGCAGCAAGTGGCTATCTGGTCGTTTTGTCCTGGGGGACGTGGTGGGTTGTGCTTGCCCTCCTGGTTTATGGCACCATCTACTCGTCATCTGATGCGCGCTGGCATGAATGCGGGCACGGAACACCGTTCCGGACCCGGTGGCTCAACGTGGTCTTCTATCACATCAGCTCCTTCATGACTTTGAGAGAAGCTTATATGTGGCGCTGGAGCCATTCGCGCCACCATACACACACGATTGTCGTAGGAAGGGATCCTGAAATCCAGGTGAAGCGACCCGCCGATCTCCTCAGCCTGGTGTTGGACTTTTTTTACCTGCGAGGTGGGCCGACGGAAATTGGGCGCATCGTCCGGAACGCCCTCGGACGGCCTAATTCAGACGTGCGTGATTTTGTGCCGGACACGGAGCGTTATAAGATGTTCTGGTCGAGCCGGATCTATGTCGCCATAATCGCCGGATTTGGGGTGTGGTCGATTGCGATAGGTAGCTTTCTGCCCATGATGTTCGTGGCATTACCGCGCTTCTATGGTGGGTGGCTGCACCAGCTTCTGGGCCTGACGCAGCACGCCGGGCTCGCGGAAAACACCTATGATCACAGAACAAACCCCCGCACTGTCCACATCAACCCGGTGTTCCGATACCTGTATATGAACATGAACTATCACCTGGAACATCACATGTTGCCCGCGGTGCCTTATCATGCGCTGCCACGTATTCATGAGGCCATCAAAGACCAGACGCCGCGGGCCTATGTCAGCCTGTGGGACGTCTACCGGGAGATGGTGCCAGCATTGATCCGGCAGGCCACAAAGGATCCCGATTACCATATCGAGCGGAGTCTCCCGCAGCCGATCCAGGTGGAAGATCAGGTGCTGTCAGAGAGCTCGGATACCAGTGCCATGTCCGGTAATTGGGTGGAAGTTTGCGATGCTGACGATCTAGACGAAGAGGACGTCGTCCGTTTTGACCATAACGGCAATACCTATGCAGTATACCGGCTGAAAGGCGATGACTTCTACGCCACGGATGGTCTGTGCACCCACGAAAATACGCATCTGGCAGACGGGCTGGTGATGGATGGCATAATTGAATGCCCGAAACACAACGGACGATTTGAAATCAGCAGCGGTAAAGCGAAGAGTCTTCCTGTCCGTGTCGATCTGAGGACCTATCCTGCCGAACGGCGTGGGGATAAGGTTTTTATGTGTGTCACAGACTGAGATATGAGCAAATTCAAAATCCTGAATCCGGGCCAACAAGGGCGCTTTTCATCCAGGACTTAAGGACCGGAGTGCTATTAGGCGCGCCTCCGGCGGACGAGTGTGTCTACAAACACGGCAGCCACAATGATGAAGCCCTTTGCTACTGGCTCGAAGTAAGCGCTGGCTCCCAGCAGCACCAAACCGTTGGTGATCATGCCCGTGATTGACGCTCCCAGCAATGTCCCCAGAATGCTGCCTGCCCCCCCAAAGATGGGCGTACCGCCGATAACCACCGCCGCAATGACATCCAGCTCAAACGATTGACCGGTGAGGGGAAAACCGCTCTTCACCTGGCCAAGGAGCAGCGACGCGGCAATGCCGCACAGCGCTCCTGTCATCACAAAGCAGATGGTTTTCACGCGCTTGGTGGGAATGCCGGTGAGCATGGCGGACTCCTCGTTTCCTCCTGTGGCGTAGACGTGGGCGCCAAAGCGCGTCTTGCTCAAGACAAAACCGGCCAGGATTACAAGACCGACCATCCAGAAGATTTGCGTTGGGACTACTCCGCCCACACGACCAGCGGTGAGATTCAAGAATGAATGACCCTCCGGGAGCTTGATTAGTATGGGCCAGCCACCGCTCAACAAGAGTGCAGCCCCCCGGAGGATACTTAGCATGCCAAGGGTGACGATGAAGGAAGGGATGCCGGCCCTGGTCGTGACCAGGCCGTTTATCGAACCGATGCAAGCTCCGATAAAAACCGCTATGACCATCCCGATCCACGGATTAAGAGGAGTCTTGGCTATGAGAGTGGCCAAGAAGACTACCAGAAATCCATAGAGGGAGCCGACAGAAAGATCGATCTCGCGGGCAATGAAAAGGAAGGTCATGCCGATGGCAACGATCGTCAGAATAGAGATCTGACGGGCCACCAGCAACAGGTTGTCTAGTTGCAAAAAGTGGGGGGTTGCCAGCGACAGAAAGATAAAGAGGAGCGCCGCGGCCCCCAGCACACTGAGTTCTCGAATGCGAAAAACCCTCTGAAGGGGGCGGAGGGTCCCGGAGGTCTCCGGGGGTGTCGCTTCCTCGTCTCCGATCTCACCTTCCAGTTCGTCCAGTATCCCGTGTACGACATTGTCGTCAATGAGCTCTTCCTGCTCGTGAGTCATGCTGTCACCTGGGTTTTCGCTAGAGGTGCTCGGCCCCAACAATAAAGCGAACGATCTCATCCGCGGTGGTCTCTTCCCTACGGCGTATGCCCACCAACCGGCCGCGGCGCAGCACCACAATGCGATCGGCTACCGAAAAGACGTGCTCCAAGTTGTGGCTGATAACAATTACCGCACGCCCTTGGTCTTTCAACCGCGTAATCAGTCTGAGTACCTTCCGTGATTCCTCAATGCCCAAAGCTGCCACCGGCTCGTCCATAATGACCAGCCGTGTTCCCCTTTCCTGGTGTACAGCGCGAGCGATAGCTACTGCCTGACGTTGGCCTCCTGAGAGAAGACCGACTGGCGTTTGGGCGGAGGGGATGTCGATCCTGAGATCCTCGAGAACCTGAGCCGACTCTTGCAGCATGCGACTCCTGTCCAGGACCAAGCCCCGCACCAGCTCGCGCCCTAGAAAGACGTTGGCTGCCACGTCGCGCTGGTCCACGAGCGCCAGGTTCTGGTAGACGGTCGCAATCCCCTGGGCCATTGCATCCCGAGGGTTGCGTATGCTCACAAGAGAACCGTTCACCCGGATTGTCCCGGCGTCGGGTTGGTATGCACCGGCGATGATCTTGATCAAGGTGGATTTGCCTGCCCCGTTGTCGCCGACCAACCCCACCACTTCGCCGGGGTACAACGAGAAATCAACCTCTTGGAGGGCCTGCACGTGACCAAAGGCCTTGCTGATGCCCCGAAGTTCTAACAGGGGTGACCCCGCGACCCCTGATGCCACTGCGGCCGCTCCTTCTTCTGTTCCCATGTTCATATCTTCCCCTTCACCCCTTGCCGCGACCTACACTCCACGCCACTGCTGAAGGAAATAGCGCGTCGGGCTAGAGCTGGAAATCGCTGTACCACCGGGATGTCTTTTTCCCGCCTGAGTGAAAGAAGGGGGGCGCCCCAGACACCGACCGGCGATATGCCCCCGCCGGGGCAAGGGGCGCCCCCCCCACTGTCTTGCAAGGCCGCAAAATCCAGCCTACTTGCCGACAATTGTGCGCTATCCCACGATGCCTAGTTCCTCGCCCGACTCCTTCCACAGGGACTCCCTCTCGATGACCGCATCGATGTTGGAGGCATCCACGATCTCCGCACCAGTGTCGATATCGCTGGCGGGGTAGCCCCGCTCCAACCCCTGAAAGATCAGCGCGGCGGTCATGAAGCCCTGGGCATATGGGTTCTGCCCAATGGTGAAGTCCACGGTGCCATCCTTGATATTCTCCAAGGTCTGGTCCAAGAGGTCGTAGCCGCCCACGGCGAACTGGCCCACCAAGCCCTCCTCTTTGGCCCAATTGCCAATGAAGGTGTGGGTGAATTCTGAGGACAACCAACCCACAATTTGGTCGCCCTCGGCCGCCCACTTGGCCTCGAACTTGGCGATGGCCTCGGCCTCGTCGGAGGAAGTGGCCAGATCCTCGGTTGTGAAGGAAGTGCCGAACTCTTCATTGTACCTTTCCACCCCCTGGGTACCGCCCAGGTTTCGGGTTTCCAGCGCGAAGTGTCCGGGGGCGAAGTTGGACATGACTATCTTGCCTTCCGTCTTGCCCGTGTGCGTCGTGATGTACTTGCCGAGCTCGTAACCAGCCACGTTCCCAGCCACGACGAAGTCCTGTCCAACATAGGCGGCGCCGGTCGCCTCCTTCACCCCAGGCGCCCTCGTGTTGTACAGCACTACGAAGATCCCTTCCTCCTGCGCCTGCTTGATCGGATCGTTGTAGGCCTGGGAGTCAATAGCCGTGAAGCCGACGGCGTCAGGCTTGGCGGCGAGGGCGTTGTACTGCATCTCGATCGTCTTCTGCGCGTCGTGCGGCACAGGTCCGATGAAATCAGTGTCCCAACCGGCCAGGGCTCCGAAGTCCTTGAGCCCCACGACGGCCGGCACAAAGAAGGGATTCAAGTCATGGGTGACGAATATGACCTTCCGCTTCGTTTCCTGCGTGGCTTCGACCGGCTCAGCAGGCGTGACGGTAGGTACAACACAGGCCCCCAACATGGGACCGACGACCGTCGTCCCGGCGCCCACGGCCAAAACCTTAAGGGCACTCCTCCGACTGATCTTTCTCTCATCCCGGCGTTTTGCTGTCATGTTCCTACTCCTTTTCCTACTCCTTGACTCCATTTGACGTTCACAGTGTTCGACTGTAACGAGCTTTGCCTATAAGCCACCACCTCCCCCTCATCTTCCCCTCTCGACGTCAATGATAGGCGCCGTACTCCTGCAGTGATTCAAACAACGCCTGCAGGTTCTCGACCGGCACCCGAGCCTGGATGTTGTGAATCGAATAGAATACAAAGCCTCCCCCGGGACCCAAAATCTCGATGCGCTCGCGGACTTGTTGGCCAACCTCTTCGGCTGTGCCGAATGGGAGAGTGTGCTGCGTGTCCACGCCCCCACCCCAAAATGTGATCCGATCACCGAAGCGCGCTTTAAGCTGTGATGGATCCATATCGGCTGCCGAGGTCTGTACTGGGTTCAGGATATCAAATCCTGACTCAATGAAATCTTCAATCAACGCCATGACTGAACCACACGAGTGGTTGAATGTCTTCCAGGAGGTTTGCTGGTGGATCCAGTCATTTATGAGCCTGTGAAAAGGTTGGTACAGGTCACGGTAAGCCTGGGGCGAAATAAATGGACCCCGCTGCGTGCCGAAGTCGGTACCAGTTACGAAGACGGCCGTCACTCGATCGCCGACAGCCTGGTAGATCCTGTCCAAGTTCTCCAGCGCGATCTCGCACTGACGCTCGAAAACCTGATAGACGTAATCACGCCGCGCCACGGTGCTGATGTACCACTCTTCGACGTCGCGGATCCCCTTGGGGCGCTTAAGCCATGGGGGTAGGAACCAGCGCAATATCGCCAAAGGCCGTGCCGCCAAAGTTGGCGAAAATCGCTCTGTCGGTTTCTGTATACAACCGTTCGGCTTCGCGCCTGAAGTGCTCCAGTTCCTCATCAGATATGGGACCGAACTCTTCCAGGTTGTCTTCGACATTCAGATTGTCTTCATCGATAGGTTCCTGACGGATGATGGTGTCAAAGTACCAGCCATCTTTGGGCATCCGGCCGCTGGGTGGGGCAGTCTGATCGCCCTCAGGATACATCAAGATGTCCCCGTTCGGTTCAGGCTCGGTGTTAAAGCCCTCGGGGACCAACACCGGCGTGCCGTCAAAGGTGGTCCAAGGCTTCCATCCTTCGTTCTTAAACCCAAACAAGGTTTTGGTGCTTATCAAGGGCACCACGTCGATATCGAGGGCCTCAATCAGATCAGGCTCGATTTCTCCCAGCATCTGGTAGGGCTCTATGACTTTGACCGGCGAACCAGGAGTGTCAAGCTTCAACGCCTGGCGCAAGTTGTACACGGAGCTGGCGTGCATCCCGGTCACGACACTGCCGCCCAGATCCAGGGGGATACGATCCGCCTCCTGATGATTCAGGGCAAGATTTACACGTTCTCTTGAGTTTGTCACGTCCGTAATCCTCCCTTACGTTCAATGAAGGGGTCTGGCAACTTCCGTACATCCAACGATGGGGGCCATCCAACTGGGAATCATTACTCGACCTCAGCGATCGTTTACCGGAACACAGAATTACGAGGACTGTTGAAGTTATGCAGGGGATTTGTCTGGTGGCTAAGACCCCCTGGTCGCAGCAAGCGCTATCATACCTAATTGTAGCACAATAGCTTCACGTTTACAAGCAGTCTAGTAAAGATGAAGATATTCTTCACAAATCCCGTGCCACAGTGGACCCCGGCACGTGGGCCGGGGCATCCTTTGGATAGGCCAGCAGCCTCTGGGTCGAGCGGCGTGTGTTGTCAAGTGGTTTGCGTATGGGGGTCTAGGGGGGCAACACTAAACAGGCTGTTATCGCGAAGTCCCGCGCCTGAGGGCGCGGCTCAGATTGAGCTTTTCAGCTTCAGCCAGGAATTTCTAATCTCTCTGGCTTACCCCGCCGGCAGGAGTGTGTCCAGGACAAACTGTGGGGTCGTACCCGGTGGCAACTCGTCCAGTTTCGGGGGCCCTTCCTGCTTGGGCCCAGGCGGCGGCGTGTGTGGCAAGCTGGTCCGCGCCTCGCGGATGACGACCAAGGCCCGACTCCTCGTACAAGTGGACCTGGCCCAGGTGACGCGAGAGGTGCTGTCCGACTTGGAAACGCATATCGAGCAGATTGGTCTTGACGAGAAGTATCTGGACCCTATCTTGCAGGTGTTCCAACGCCTGCACGTTCGCGGCGAATACCAGGGCACGGGTAGCGGGTAGATACCAGCACAAAAATTCGAGGTTTTGACAAGCGCGCTGTGGCGTGCTATAATCTCGCCCAACCGTTTTCTCCCCTTTTTCCCTTCCCGGGCCGGTACAAGGAGGTGCCACAGCACAAAGAATGTCGTTCCAAAAGGTCGATTCTCTTCATTATTACCAGCAATCCAATCACTATATAGGACCCAAAGGAGGGATCCATGAACCGCACACTTTTCCTAATTGTCACCCTTCTGGCACTCGTGGGCATACTGCTGTCGGGTTGTGTCGTGCCGACGCCGGCGCCGACGCCGGAGGCGGAGGCACAGCCGGAAGCAGAGGCAGAAGCGGAAGCAGTAGAGGAAGCAGAGGCAGAAGAGATAGAGCCGGAGGCCGGTGAGCAGCTTAGGATCGCCTACATCCGTCCCACCAATGAGCCCTACTACAAGTACGGTTTCGACGGCGCCGAAATGCTAGGCGAGGCGATGGGGGTCGAGGTGCTCGGCTACATCTCCGACATGAAGGCGGAGCGCGAGTTGGCCAGCGTCGAGGACGCCATCACCGAGGGGGTGGATGGCATCGTGCTCATGTCGGTGAGCTCGACAGCCATGACCTCCAGCATCAACAAGGCCCATGAAGCCGGGATTCCGATCCAAATGATCTTCGGCTACAACGAGGAACTGATGGACAAGATGGTTGGCACCGTCCAGGCCGATTGCAACCTGTCGGGCAGCATCATCGGCGAGTGGGTTGCCACCAACATCCCCGAGGGCGAGGTGGCCGTGATCATGGGCCTCCCCGGCCGCGGCGACGCCGAGTGTTACCGCGATGCCTTCCAGCGCGAGATGGAGAAGAACCCCGACCTGGAGTTGGTGGCATCCGTGCCAGGTGACTGGAACCGGCAGAAGGCCTTTGATCAGATGCAGAACTTGATCACCTCCAACCCGGACCTGAAGGCGGTCTTTGTCCAGAACGAGGACATGTCGCTGGGCGCCATCCAGGCCCTGAAAGAGGCGGAAATGGAAGGCGATGTCATCATCGTGTCCCAGAACGGCGCGCCTTATGGCCTGGAGTCCATCGCAGCCGACGGGATCAAGGCCACAGTCGGCTGGTCCCCCGCCCAGGAAGCAGCCCTCGCCATGCGCATGCTGGTGGAGTACCTTCGTGGCGAGGAGTATGACTTTAAGCTGACGATCACGCCCATGACGGTTATCACCAAGGACAACCTGGACGAAGCTACCCCTTGGGAGCCGACCGACGCGTCCACCCAGGCGACCTTGGATTTGGACCCGGCCACGCTGCGTCACGATTTTGCAACCGAAGCCGGCTACTAGGCGTCATCAGGTGTAGGCATGTCTTGCTGCCTCTGGTAATATCAACACGGCCAAGACCGTTGCGCCGGACCTGAACGCAAGACCTGACGAGTCTCCCAGACCCGTCAGGTCTTGCCTCAAAATGCCCAGAAACCGGGTTATTCGCAAAACCTGGTTTCTATGAAACCCTGTCTCGGAAAGGAGTCCCTCCATGAAAGTTGGCATCGACAGTTACTGCTATCATCGCTACTTTGGTGAAGTTTACCCCAATCAGCAGGACCCCGGGCGACGTATGAACTACGAGGATTTCCTGCGTCGGGCCGTGGAATTGAAGGTCGACGGCGTCTCCCTGGAGACGTGCTTCTTCGACAGCTTCGAGGACGGGTATCTCAAGCGATTGAAAGAGATTATTGACCAGGGCAAGCTGGAGGTGGTCGTGGCCTGGGGCCATCCCCAGGGCTTCGAGGGCGGCAAGAAGCCGGAGGCGATGGAGGACATGAAAGCCATGTTCCGGGTTTGCCACGCGCTGGACGCCACGGTGATGCGCGTGGTTGGTTCGAGCCTGGACTATCGTAATGACCCGCACGAGCCCCAGCTTAAGGCGTTGACCAAGATCTTCCAGGATGGCGCCAAGATAGCCGAGGATGAGGATGTCAAGCTGGCAGTGGAGAACCACTTCGACTTCACCACTGACGAGTTCATGGACCTGATCGACAGGGTGAACTCCCCCTATTTCGGCATGACGTTCGACACGGGCAACGCGCTGCGCATCGGCGACGATCCGGTCGAGACGGCCAGGTTGATGGCCAAGCACATCTACGCCACCCACACCAAGGACGTGGCTCCGCTGTACGGGGTGAGCCCCAAGGAATGGTACTTCTTCGCCTGCGTCCCGGTCGGCCAGGGGATCATCAACATGCCGGCGTTGGCCGATGAGCTCTTGGCTGGCGGGTACCGGGGTCTGTTCGCCATCGAACTGGACTACATGGACCCCAAGTACAAGGATGAGGACTTGGCGGTGGAGGAAAGCGTGAAGTACCTCCAGGACTTGCAGAAGACCCGCACATAGCGTGGCGGAGGAGGACATGGTGGCTCCCAACGGATTCACGGCAATCGACTACGAGGCGCTTACCGCGCGCCGGGTGGGCATAGCCATGCTCGGCTACGGCTTCATGGGCAAGGTCCACTCGAATGCGTTCCTTAAGATCCCCTACAGTTTCGACGAGCCGGCCGCTTACCCCGAGCTGGTGGCCATGTGTGGGCGAGACGAGGCCCAGGTGGCCGACGTGGCCGCACGACTCCACTACCGCGGGTACTACACCGACTGGAAGCTGATGCTCGAAGACCCAGACATTCATATCTTGGACAATTGCACGCCAGATGATCAGCACCGCGTACCTTCAATCGCG
>JAUVPY010000008.1 GCA_030598425.1 Anaerolineae bacterium | reverse complement strand
GGGCTCTGGAACACGACGGGGTCGACGTCATCCATCTGGAAGTCGGTGAGCCCGATTTTGACACACCTGAGTGCGTCAAAGAGGCTATCTGTCGGGCCCTCGACGAAGGGCACACCCACTACACCCACAGCCTGGGGGTGCTGGAACTCAGAGAAGCCATTGGCGAGTACTACCGCAGAACGTACAACGTAGCGGTGGAACCCGACCAGATTGTGATCACCTCCGGGACTTCGCCGGCCATGTTTTTGCTGTTTTCGGCCTTGCTCGAAGCCGGGGACGAGGTGATCGTCTCCGACCCACGCTATGCCTGCTACTCCAACTTTATCAATTTCCTGGAGGGGGTCCCGGTGGCCGTGCCGGTCTGCGAAGAAGACGGCTTTCAATACCGGCCTGAGGACATCCAGGAAAAGATTACCGACAAGACCAAGGCCATATTCATAAACTCCCCGTCAAATCCGACCGGCAATCTGCTGTCCGCAAACCGCATACGGGCCATCGCCGAGTTCTCGCCCTACGTCGTTTCCGACGAGATCTATCACGGCCTGGTGTATGAGGGCCGGGAACGTTCCATTTTAGAATTCACAGACCACGCCTTTGTCCTGAATGGCTTTTCAAAGCTGTACGCGATGACGGGGCTCCGGCTTGGCTATCTGATCGCGCCCCAGCCCTTTATCCGGCCCATCCAGAAAATCCAGCAGAACTTTTTCATCTGTGCCAGTTCCGTGGCCCAGATGGCCGGGGTGGCCGCCCTGGAGCAAGCGGGCGAGGACGTGGCGCGCATGAAGCGCATCTACAACGAACGCAGGGAGTTTATAGTCCAACGCCTGAGGGAGATAGGTTTTGGCATCACCGTTGAGCCGACGGGGGCATTTTACGTCTTCGCCAATGCCAGACGTTTCTCAAACGATTCATACCAACTGGCTTTCGACATCCTGGAGAAGGCGCACGTGGGTGTGACACCCGGCATCGACTTTGGGGAGAATGGTGAGGGATATCTTAGATTCTCCTATGCCAACTCCCTGGAGAACATCGCCGAGGGTTTGGACAGGATAGAGACTTATCTGAGCGGCCTCTGATTTCACCTATTCCAATGGCTAAGACCATGTAAAACCCACCCGAAATGCCAGCTGTCCTGACGGAAACAGACAGCAGTGCAAAGCACCGCAGGCAGCTCCTAGACCCCCGACTGCATCCATCCCCTCAAGAGGTCGAAGACGACCACCTCGACACTCGTGGCGACCAGCCGCCGTGAGGTCAGGCAGGCGCCACAGGCGACGTCCAGCAACGAATCTGCGTGCCCCCTGAACCAGCGACTCATTTGAATATTCCTGTTTCCTATGGTATTGTTAGACCAGCGATTAGCGTATCTGCGTTAGGCTGAGTCCGCACATTGTAATTGTCTTCTTGTCTCTGATGTTTCCTGTTAGGCCGAGTTCGAGGTCTTCAGGTGACCGGCACTTCTCGATTTGAATTGGGCAGATTCAAATCGAGAAGTGCCGGTCATCCTACCAGCAATCGCCAAGTTAGATGCCATCTGGCGGTCTCCTTCTGGGCAGGTTTGAGGAGCGTAGCACCGAGAAGAATACTGGTTTGAGGCCACGGATCTATGGAACGCAACATTGCTCAACGAATAATCGACGCGGTCATGCCTGGGGATAAAAGGCAGGCCGTGCCAACCATCCGAGCCCTGATCGACGAAACAGAGGTTCATCTTCAGAATTACGAGGGTCAGGCTGCAGACGTACAGCTGCGCAACCCGGCTGAACTGCTACAAGCCAGAAGGAAGATCACGGACGCCGTCGAAATGAGCGAGACGTTCGAGCTGACGGTGATTGGTGAGAGAGCCAGGGAACTTGAGAGGCAGGCACTGGATGCACTGACTTTCTGGGGAGAGCAGCGCCGGGGAATGATTGAGTCGATGCTTGCCAACGGCGAAGATGGACTGTCCCCGGAATTTAACCAATGGGTTGAGGAATACCGGCTGTGTTTCCCGGACAGAGAGACTCTGGTTACAGGCTGGCGCAAGCAGAAGTCGGTGGTGGAGGTCCCGGGCAGGTTCGAGCAGGAATATCAAGAGACCAGGCAAAAAGTAACCCAGCTACAGGATGAGGCCACGGCCCTCTACGACACAGACCCGGTCAACAACGAGGGAAGCGCGATTGGCAAAATGCGTCGCGCCTACGAAGAGGCCAAGCGGCTGGCGGACAATCACGCCACTGAGCAAGCGGCCCGGGATCTGTCCATAGACGCCCGGAATCTCTATGAGAGGCGTAAAGAAACCTGGAGCAACGGCCTGGTGACCTCCGCCCGGTTCGCCCAGTTTGATCGAGTCAGGAGGCAATGGGAACAAGCCAAGCGAGCGGGCGAAGAAAAGGTTGTCCCTTACCAGGCCGTTCTCGACGACGAAGGCGATCTTGTATTCGGAGTCGAGGGAGGTGAGGAGATCCTCACCTTGACTGAAGGAGAACCCATAGCCATTGACGATGCCTTGAGCCGGCTGAGTGACATAGAGTTCAAATACGCCGACACCAAGACCAACCAATACATCCACCTGGCCGACGAGCAGGCGGATACCAATCCCAAAGGCGCTATCGACACCCTCAAAGAGTTCAGGGCGCAATACACTGATGTTCTACGGGAAACCCACAGGAGACGACTGGAGCACAAGCTACAGGACTACCAGCTTCGCCTAAATCGGCGCGAAAAAGCGAGAGATGCGCTGGAAAAAGCGCGTACCGAGGCAAGCGCCATCGAGGCCTGGCGAGCGGTGCTGAAAGCCGAGGCCATGGACGACGAAATACCTGGCCTGGGAGAGGCCAAATTAGAGATCGGCAGGCAGTTGCAGGTGGTTATCGAGCAAGAGGTGTTGCCTGAGTATCAGCAAATCGGCATTCTTGATGACAGAGGGCCCGAGAGTTGGGACAACCGCATAACGTCTCTGTCCGACCTGCAGTCGCTGCTGGCCGGCTATGGTCCGTTGGGTCAGTACTACGATGAACTGGGGCGTATCGTCAAGGATCTGGGCGATTTCCGTGATCTGGACGCCGAAATCGATCAGAAGCTGCCCGGGATCCAGGCCAAGCTGAGAGTTGCGCCCCACGAGGCCGACGAAGAACTGGAGGAACTTGAATACAAATTGATCAAGCTCCAGCGCGCTGCTCTTTATTCCGCCGTGCACGACGCGCGACAACTCATCAACGCCCACCTCAATCTGCGTGCTCAAAAGAAGGTTTGGCTCGCCGAGATGGAGGACGAAGACAAGCTGCTCCAAAATCTGGCTTCTGTTGAAATAGCCGTTGAGGAATTCGCCCATCTGAAGGACGACGAGCTCGAACGAATCCACAAGCGATACCAGGCTCGAGCCAAGTTGGCTGCGCTTGAGACCGACAAGGAATACGGCCTGCTGAGTGAGGGGTTGCAGGTCGAAATTGAGACAATCAATTCCATAGGCACATTGTTGCAAGAGGCCAATGAACCAGATCAGCAGTTGATGCGCAGGGTCAATTCGCTGAGTAAGTGGTTGAACCAGAAAAAGCGCGACTATGAGAAGATTGTAATACGCCTCGATCCGTTGCAGGAGAAAATTGAGGCCCAAGATTTCGAAGCTGCCGACAGCTTGTTGGATGTTCTATTTGGCCTTTACCCCAACGACCCCACTCTGATTCAACGCAAGTACCAGATGGAGGTCGAATGGAAGATCTACCTCGCCGAGAAGCTGACGCACGAAGCGGCTGATCTGGACCGGGTTCGAACCAGATATGAATCAAACGAGTTAAGCACCATCCTGAATGACCTCGACACACTCCAGGAACTGGCCGGCGAGAGTGTTGTTCAGCGTTTCCAGGAGTTGAGAGCTTCTTGTTACCTGGGTATGGCCCGGGCCGAGCCATCTCAGAAAAGTTATTGGCTGGGCGTAGCGGAACAGGTGGCACCCGAAGCATCAGCTGCCTATGGCTACGTTATGGCAGAACTGACTGAGTTACAGAGAGAGGACGATTTTAGCGAGCTGGGCCAGGAGAGCGACGAGCACAAGCGAGTGCTCATGCTCGAACAGATGCGGGTGCGTTACCCAAATGACGTTGAAGTTCTGGAGCTATTAGCTGATCTTTATCTGCGACGCGAGGAGCCCCTCAAGGCCCAGGGCATCGCCGACCATCTGAAGCTCCTGCAGAGACGGGGCAAGGCGGGCGGCCCGGACGCAGAGATGCTGGAGGGTAGGGTTCAAGAGCAAGTCAAGATTCACGATTGGAAAAGATCAGTTATCCAGCAGTTTGACCCTGACGCCGGCCTGGACAGCCTTAAATCAGCCAGCCACATGCTGACAGACGCCCCCCTGGAGCCAGGTGCACCCAATTACTTCGAGCTCAAAGACTGGTTTGAGATCCAAAAAAGAGACTTTGCAAGTGCGCTGCTGGAACAGGCCAAGGATGTGAGAGATCGAGGGGCCGACCGGGTAGACACTTGCAATAAGATGATCCGGGTTTGGCTGTTTGCGCCTCAATCTCAGGAAGCCAGGTATGCCCTGGACGAGTTGGGGGTGTATAGCCTGGATCTGCAAAGAGAGTTGGAGCAGGAAGCCAGGGACACCAGTGGCCGGGCGAGCGATGCACAGGATTGGTTAAACCAGCAAATCAAACGAATTGACAGCTTGATGGCACGCGCCAGGGAAGTCTCCAGGATATTGGAGACTTACTATGAACGAGGTGGCGACGCCGAAGAGAGACGAGAAAAAAGTGTCTCGTTGCGAGAGCAGATTGAGGCGCTTAGCGCCCACAAGCGCGAGCTCAGCCGCCTGCGCTCAGAACTGGCCGCGCTTCAGTCCGACTGGCGAGAGGTACGCGAGGCCAGGGAACCCAACGACACGCGCTGGGATAGTCTGGAAAGACGGGTGAATGCGCTACAGACAGGTACGGGTGAATATGGGGCGCTGAGACGTCTCCGGCAGCACGAGCAGGTCAAGTACTTCTTCAACGAGGTGATGAAGAGTCGGGAGGATCAGCGCAGACTCAAGGCGCTATTTGGGGAGTTGCAGCGCTTGGTGGACCAAGACCTGTACGCGGCTGCCATCGAGTTGATGGACGAGATAAGGGCTGTGGAAGGTTGGGACACCTATCGCTTTGAAGATGATCTGAGAAGTATTCTGAAAGCCTCTGCGCCTGTTACATTGGCCTCCCTGGAAGAGGTCCTGCTCGAAAGAGAAAAGGCGGTGGTCGAGGTAAGCCAGTTGATCTCCACGCATACCCGACGCCTACGGCGCTGGAAAGACACTCAGGGGCTGTGGGGTGTGCCCGACCGTGAGCGTTTGCTGACGCACTCAGAGATAAACGAGGTTGTTGATAAAATGCGCTCCGATCAACGGCGTGATATCCAGGATGCCGTCGAAACTTATCGCCGTATGGTACAGGAGATCTGCGTGGATGACCTGGACCGATCTTACTCGGAAGAGAAAGACACGGTCCAGAGCGAGGTATATTACAGTCTGCGCGAAGGCAGATGGGAAGAAGCCATCATACGCTGTTGGCAAGCCGCCTTTAACCAGCCTAAGGAAGAGGCCAAGTTGCACGAGCAGCTTAGAAGACTGAGGAACGAAGCGAGTGCTAACAACAACCCGGGCCCGTTTGTCAAACGCACAAAAGAAATCGCTGAGAACCTGGTCGGCCCGGGCGATGAGCATTTCTTCAGCGTTGGTTCGTGGCATTACTTCCTGACGATGGCTGCCAGATTTCCTGACGTATTACCAGAGGGATCGCCCAATCCGCGCGTCATCTTGGAATTGGCTCACATAGAGATGATTCGAACTGACGTAGAGGGCTGGCTGGATGAAGCGAAGGACGAGGTACAAAGAATCGCAAACCTGTTCAGGCAGTTTACGACCCACTATATCACGGCCCAACAAAGCCTGGATAAACTCAGATCTATGAAATTGCAGATGTTCAGGAGTTCAGAAGTGGACAAAATAGCCATGTCCGGCCAACTGGCTTACAATGAGTGCCGCAGGATTTGTCCAGATTATCCCTATCCTTATGCCATGCGAGAGCGATTCGGAGGACCCTAGACCACTGCCGCATATGCGCCTAGCCATACTATCAGATATACACAGCAATTACTTCGCCCTGCGGCGCGTCGTTGAACACGCCGAAACCCAAAACGTAGATGGCTATCTGATCTTGGGGGATATCGTCGGTTATCTTGGGATGCCCTTCGAGACGATAGGCCAAATCGTGGAGATCAACTCTAATTCTCGAGCGCACGATCTGGTGGTTGGCAACCACGACTTGATAGCCGCCGGCGAGGCATCTCTCAGATTGCAGCTACCGCTGGCCTCGGCTGAGGCCAGATGGAGCCTGGCGTGGCTTAAGCGCCAGGCCGCTCTGGATAAAAACAAGGCGCTATTTGACCAATTTAGAGAAATGATTAACGGGCATCCAACCTTCAAAGCATCGGAGGTGTGTGGCGGTTTGTGGCTCATGCACGGTGTCTCGGTCGAGGGGGAAGATCAATACAACCGGGAGAAAAGCCCAAACGTCTTCGGGTACGATAGTTATGTTCGCGATGATACGTGGGAAGATACGGATCGGCTCGAGAGAAGCTACCAATTCTCACTGGCGCAGGCCGCTAGTTCTGAGGTCAAGCCCAGAATTATGATCGGCGGGCACAGCCATCGGGCCATGCTGTGGCACAGGTCGGGGCAGGGGGTGTGGACGCGGCAGCCTTTGGCCGAGTCAGCCACCAGAGAGCGTCAGCCCTGGCGTCAATGCCCCCGATGCTTGGGAGATGGATCTTGCCGTCGTTGGAATGCGATCGAACCAATACTCCTCAGCCCGGGTGGGGAACCGATTTATATGAACCCGGGCAGTGTAGGGCAGCCACGTGATGGTTGCCCGGCGGCAGCCATGGCCATACTTGACTGCGATGAGAATACGGTTCAATTCTGCCGCCTCGATTATGATTATAGAGCTGCATACGATGACCTATTCAAGATGGTGAACAGTGAGGCAGATGACAAGACAATTGAGCGGGAAGAAGCGTGGGCTGAAAGGCTGGCAAGTTGTCTTGAAACAGGGGAATTTCGAAGATAAGAACCACAAGGAGGTCTTCCGTGGGCAGAAATAGCAGGATCTTGACTGCCTTGGTTATGGCCGTAATGTTGGCCGTCTCACTTACTGTTCCGGCAGGACCGGCTCTGGCCCAAGAGCCAGAACCCTATACCGGCGTCGACTTCGTATTTCTGATCGACCAATCAGGAAGCATGTGCGGTGCAGCCTGCAATAGCAGCATAGAAAGGCAGAACGACCCACAAGGCTTTCGCTTCGAGGGACCCAAGTTCGCCATTATCGACTTTTTGGGCGATCAAATGTCGGAGATCTACGTGGCCTCCACGGCCCGAATCGGCATCGTCGAGTTTGGCCAGGATGTTGACATAGCACAATACAGGGCCGGTGAGGACATCGAGTATGAGAACATCGCCATCAACGACGTGTTGCCCCCCACAACCATAGAATCAGACCTCGAGGCCTGGGCAGTTCAGCGCGAGCAGCTTCTGCAACGCATGACGCTTTATCAGGCCGAGAGGGAAGCGCAAAACCTGGGAAACACCGACCACTTGGGAGCGGTCCGGAGATCAACCGAATTGCTCGACCAAATGCAGGCGAGCGACCCGTCAAGACGGCTGAAGGTTATCGTGTTGTTAACTGACGGTCAATCGGCGGTGTGTTATCCCAGAGGCCCGCAAGATAATCCGTTTGCCGAGGAGCAGTGTTTCGGCCCTGGTGACATGTTGCCGCAGGTGGAAAGTGAATTAGACGCCAATCTGGACGGAGAGGATTATTACTTTTACGTGGTGGGTATGGCCGACGAGGCGTCCGATTACTGGACAAACAACGGGCCATTCTGGGAGAACCTGGCTGTCCGGCATAACGGCGAGGCGCGCCTTGTAGAGAGTCAAAATGAAGTCGCGCAGTTTATGGGCGAAGTCGTAAACACGGCCCTATCCAAGTTGCCTTTGCCGCCCGAGGGGCCAGGGGTTGTTACCGAGTGGCTGTCTCAACTGGGCGATTTTCCCGTACGTCCCTATCTACAGTCACTCACCTTTTACATCGTCAGAACCACCCCGTCGGACATCGTTGAGATTTTCGACCCGCAAGGGGCTCCCCTCGATCTGAATCTGGCGGATGGTGAGTGCCGGAATGGACTCTGTTACTACGATCTGGGCAGACTGATCGACAAAGTGGTCGTCTCCCAACCTGACCCCGGCATATGGCGGGCAGAGGCCACCATTCCCGCGTCACAGAATGTGTATGACACGGTGCGCATCGGAACGCGCAGTTTACTTTTCGCCCCCCAACTGGTTAAACCCGCGGGCGAACGGTATCCGGAAGGCGTTCCCGTAGACATTCAGATCGCCATGCTTGATCTGGATGGTAACGTGCTGCCCCGCTATGAGAACGGCCGGTATGCTCTGTACTCGAGCGCGTCTGTGATTGCCGGCGAGGGGCAGCAGGTGGCGGAAACGACTTTGGATCCCGGGACCTTCAGCGGTCAGGTTGTGGTCACCGAACCGGGCGACAACTTCCAAATCCGTCTGATTGGCGCCGCGCGCGCGCCGGATGGTGAAGAGTTTGAGGTCTTGGATCATAGCCTGGACGGTGATTTCACGATCGAACGCTTAACGGGAGAGTTCATACCACCTGAGGCAGTGTTGGAGAAAGAAGAAGCGCCCCTGAACTACCAGGTGGATTTGGGCGGTTTCCAAACGCTGGCGGATGGCTATCGTTACGCGGGCCAGTTTGAGCTGAACCATCCCGATTTTGCGACCCCTCTGATCGTTGAGGCGGCGGATGAGGATGGCGATGGCGTATTCTCGGCAAAATACAAGCCGGAATCAACTGGCACCTATGATTTAGATTTTGAGTTGTTCGTGATTAACGAAGCAACTGGCGAGCAGACGAGCGTGCCCCTGGACGCCAGAGGGGATGGCGCCCGGGCCTTTGATGTGGGATTGACCAAGGGTCTGGAATTGGTACTAACACAACCGACGGACGGCTCACGACAGGTGAAACGTAGCTGGCTCTTGCAATCCGTGCCTCTGGAAGTAGAGGCAGCCCTGATCGATGCGGAGAGCGGGGAACCCGTCGATTGGGAGGGGGTGCGGGCCAGCGGTGCGGCTCCAACGATCAATGTCGAAGTTCAGGGCCCTAAGGGACAGCCTCGGACAGTTGAGCTGCAGCCCATCGACTCCGAACCGGGTGTACTTCGCTTCGCTGGGGATGGATTCGGCCGGTCCGGCGAGTGGACCGTCACGCTGCCCGAGGACGTTGACCTGCAGGACGGTTTTGCGCTGGCGGACGCCAGCCCCTCGGCGACCGTCACCCGGGTTGAGAATTATCCCGCCCTGGCCGTGTGGGGTGTCGTTGCCCTCGTCCTGCTGGGCTTGGTTGTGTCGCGCATCAACCGCGCCAGGGCCAAACGCAGTGGGCCGCACTTGGTAGGCCATCTGGAGATTCTGGATGAAAACGACATTCCATTAGCGGGTGGCATCAAATCGCTGCCGCCAAATGTCAACCAACACACCTTTTCCGACTTGCCTTCGTCCACCGGTATCAAGAAGCTCCAGGTTAGATACTTGTCTGACGATGCGGTGGAAGTCACAGTCGATGGCGTACCTACCACGATAATGCACGAGACCGAATGGGACTCAGGCAGAGATTTCAAAATCAAGTACGTTAATCCAATCCTAGAGTAGAAAGGGCAGCGCTCGTGCGAAGTCCGAGAACCTAGCATCCTGATGTGCGGCCTGAGGCCGCCATGCCGAAGGATGCGGGTCTCGGGTTTGCCAAGGCGACTTTGCACGAGTCCTGGTAGCTAAGGAGGAATAGAACGTGGCAGTTCCAGCACTGGTGATCGGTCTGGGGGGAACCGGGGTAAAGGCCCTTACATTCGCAAAACAGGACCTCATGCGCAACAATGATGGGGTTGTCCCGCCGGAGATAACGCTGCTCGCCCTTGACACGACCTCCAAAGCGGAGAGTTGGTGGCACGATCTGCGGGTAGTTACCAGAAGTGGCCATTCAGTTCCGGTCAGGCTTCAGGCCAGGCTGGGCGAGTATGTGCACATCGGCGGATGGTCCAAACCACTTGTAGAGACCATCAGGAATGGAGATCAAGACTATATCGCCGCCTGGCTACAGGATGGCTGGATGTTGAACAATCTGCCTGATCATTTGTTTAACATTGAGGACGGCGCTGCCCAGATGCGTCAGATGGGACGTCTGGCCGTTTTCTACGATCTCGGCCACGGCGATAACTCCAAGATACGCAAAGCTCTAAGAAACGCGATCAACAAAGTAGCTGGCTACGCTCAAGGACGAGCGGTGCAGGTCTTCCTCGTCGCCTCAGTGGCGGGCGGGACTGGATCGGGCATGTTCGTTGACATTGCCTACCTGGTGCGCAAATTGGCCGGCAGTACACCCGTTTTCACGCGTGGTTTCGTGGTGTTGCCGACTGCCTTCAGTGGAGAACCAGGTTTGACGGTGTCGCCGTCTATGAAGGGCCAGGGGTATGCTGCCCTGCGCGAAATGGATCGCTTCATGAGCGACTTCCGCGAGCCTGGTTACCCGATGCATTATACGTCCGATATCTCGGGGCCGGATGATGATCCGCTGCAAGGCGTTTATAAGAGCCGTCTGTTTGATATGCTGTATGCCGTTGACGGCAAACGTCGCAACAACAGCCTCGATCGCGTCGAGTTGCGCTATGGGGTGGCACCCACCTTGGGAGAATGCATCGCAGCTCATCTGGATCAAGTCGGCGGCCAGGTTTTTGACCAGCACAAAAACAACATCATGGCGCGCGGAGTAGGCGGCCATTTCTATTCAAGCCTGGGCACTTACACCAAGATATTGCCAGTCCACGAGATTATCGATAGATTCGCTCACCAGTTGGCCTATCAGGCGCTGAGCATTCTCTTTCCCCCCGCGCCGGGCAGGGTCACCAAGGAAGGGGCGCTGGATGTTCCGCTGGCATTGAGCAGCGAGACTAACCGGGAGGCGGGAAGTACGGGCGCGGAACACGCTTTTGAGTTTCTGAACAAGGCAGATGTCACCAGCCGCCGCGATCCTGATCTTACTGGTGGGGCGACCCGGCTCTTTGGTGAGATCAGGCGCATTGAGACTCGAGCACGCCGGGCGGCGGGCGACGAAGGCAAGGCGGAGGCGGCCTTGATCGGGCTTGGGTTTCAAGAGTGGTTGAATGTTTACACCCCTGGCCACGAGCTCTTCGCGCCAGTACGCCAGCGAGTGGAAGCTCAGGTCAACAGGGACCTTGAGCTGATCGCCCCGCCGTCGGATAAGGTGGGCAGGGAACACGCGTGCGACGGCGCTCAACGTATTGAGCGGGCCATCAGCGCTCGTAAGAACGCGTTCCTGGGAGGTGAGATAGACTCGAGCCGGCGGCGAGCAGGGGGGGAGCTAAGGGGCTTGCTGCAGGAATATCACACCATCCAGCTCGAGACGATGCGCAAAACGCTCCCCATCGAGTGTGAGAACATATTGAATGGGGCCTCTGTTTACGACAAACCCCTGGCGCTGGGGGGCAAGCTGGGCTACGTCACTGTTTTTCTGGATGAGTTGGCCAGGGTGTTGGATAGTTATAGCCAGCGACTGGCCAGTACCGAAAACAGCACACGCCTGCAAAATCGACGCAGGAATCTGTACGCAACCGCCGAGGCGAAGAAAACACGCATGCATGATAGATGCCGTAGCCGCTGGCCTGGCGAATCCAGCAAAGTCCAACATGAATATATCAAGGCCGAACAAGAGCTGATGCATTTCCTGATGGCGGATGCCATCCGCCAATCGGTGCGTAACACAGTCAATGCCATGCAACATTACGTGAAGCAAGCTGCCCAGGAACACAAGAATTGGGCCAACACGGTCGCTCAGGGGCCGAATAGCCTCTTTGCTCAGGTGGCCAAACGTCTCCACGAAGTGGAGGGGATTATCAAGAAGGCCGGGGATGATACCAGAGTTCAAAGCGTCATCAGCGACGAAGCTTACGAAAAGAGTCTTTTTGAGAAATATGGCGGCCCGGAGCGCTTGAATGAATTCCTGGAAAGCGTCAGGTGGGAGATCCCTGTGGACCCAGAGAAGGACGAG
Source organism: Anaerolineae bacterium (assembly GCA_030598425.1). Classification (GTDB taxonomy): domain Bacteria; phylum Chloroflexota; class Anaerolineae; order 4572-78; family NAK82; genus JAUVPY01. Next base: position 4,060 of record JAUVPY010000008.1, on the reverse strand, counting down.
TTCTCCATGGGTTTTCGAGTGGCCGGACAGGACATGGTGGTTCCCAGGGAATTTGAGGACGATGACCGCAAGACGCAGTTGAGGGAGAAGAATCGAGACGTTTTTCTCGGCGGGTCACGCCAAACGTTCTCGGGCATTTGGGAAAACGAGTCTATCCTGAAGTACTTCGTCGAATTCAAACCTGGACAGCAAGAGAGCCTGGGACAGGAATTTGTCCAAAAAGGAGGGGTGTTACTTTCTGTGGCCGGCGTTTCTGACCGGGGGTGGCCCGGGAATTATCTGAGGGCCCGGTATGTCCCCGGAACAGACGAGGAATCCTACTTGCGGCAGGCATTGTTGACGGCGGCTGGCGAAAGCGGTGCAGAGCCGAATTATGAAGATGAGTCGCAAAGCTTCGCCAGACTGATCCAATGTGACGATCCCTTCAAGATATCCTTCATTTATACCAAAGATCTATACGATATCGATATGATCCAGGAGCATCTCGATGCTCTGCCATCTTATCTGGGGTGGCAGGGCAAGTTGGAAGGCGATATCGAGCTGCCCCGCGAGATGCTGCACATCTTCCCAGCCGAAGTGCACGCTGCCCGATTTGAGCAACGGGCCGTGGAAGAACTGCATCAGGATCGGGAAACAATGGGCCCCTTCAGGGAGAGCGTGGTCAAGATGCTGGAAGATCTCGATCGTCTGAAATTGTTCTGTTTTTGTTACATCACCGACCTGATCAAAGTCACCACGCCCGACGAGACGGACCGCACCAGAATTGGCTGGGTCGTTGATCTTCCAGAAGAACCACCCAAAGGAACATTTGATTCGGCAACGCCGCCAGAATTGTTTCATCTGACCAGACCAGAAACCGGAGAGCAGCACGAAAAGCTGCTGGACGCGCTACATACGTTTGGATATCTTGAAAACGATATTGTGCATCAGGCCAAGAGCATCGATTATGCCCGTTGCCGCCGGGCGGTGGAAAAAGCCCTAAAAGGTGTGATCGAAAAGGCAATGGCGGACGAGGAGAGACCTGTGACGCTGGATGAACGGCAGACAAATCTCCTGCCCAAGTTGCCCGATGATGCCATGAGGGAGACAGTGACCGATTTGCTTTTGGCCAAGGATGTCATCCAGCGCAGGGTCAACGACAAAATCGGCGTGCAACTCAAGAGGCTGGGCGAGGAGCTGCGGACTAATCCTGCGGCAAGCGAAGAATTTGATCTGTATTCAGTCATGTATTTGGTCTCAAAAGACTGGGCCCAAGAGAGATATGATACAGGCGCCGGGTTGCTCAAGCAGTATGTTTGAGTGAGATACACTTATGACAGACGAGACCCTTCTCTCCGGTCAGGGGGGTGGGCAATTCAAGATCCTCTCTGCCAACCCCATCGACCATGGCTCCACCTCGCAACTATTTCTAGGAGAGCAGGTCACTCCTGAGGGCCAAGCGGGCCGTAGGGTGGCCGTCAAGATGGCGCTCGGTTCAGATCAGAGACAGGTCTTCGAAAAAGAGGCCGAGGTTCTGTCCCTATTGTGGGATATGATTCCAGGCGCTGTCCCAGAGCTCTACGCTTCGAATCTCGAAGCCGAGAGACCTTACCTGGTCATGGAGTATCTGGCTTCTGTGCGTTCCCTGGCCGACTTCGCCCGGGACCGCCCGGAAGGCCATTCACCAGAGAAAGAGGCTGTCTACTGGGCAACCCGCTACGGGGAGCTTCTTAGCGCCCTGCACGATGTTGACTTCGCGGCGCCCGACCGTAAGCTGGGCGACCTGTTGTTGGTAGAACAGACCACCTTAACCGGCAACGATCGCCCTTTGCTCAGCGATACTAGCGGAGATGACTGGCGCCTGGTTGTGGTTGACTGGGGCGGGGTCGCCAGCCTGACCCCCTCGCTGGCTGAATTTGACCTTCTGCTCTTCACCCAGTTCTGGTACAGATTGTTGTTGGGCGGCCATTCGCTTCCCGACGTAAGGCTGGGCACCCGTAGACCGGAACATCATCGACGCTGGTCAGAACTGAGCTACGGTGCCCGGCAAATACTGAGCCGAGGGCTCAGCCGGGTCGCACAACGACGCTATCGCGGAATCGTGGAGTTGCTGGGTGATTGGCGCGAGTTGGGGGCGTTTTGGAATCAAACCCCGGCGGAACTGGAACGAACCTTTGAACAGGCCCGCCGTGCCAAGGCATACGACAAGGCTCTGAAGTGTCTCGATACCCTTCGATTGGTCGATCCTCCCCGTTGGCGTAGGCACGAAGACGAGGTTGACGCGCTCCTAAGCGAGATAGACATAGCCAGCATGCTGGTCAGGCAAATCACAGAGGCGATCAGACGCGGAGAAACCCTGGCCGACTCGAACATCAGGCGGCCTCTGACCAGAGGCGCCGAGGCATATGGCGATGATCCGGAGTGGCAGCTCCGCGCCCAGAGGTGGAAGATATTGGCCGAGTTCAGTGGCAGCCTATCGACCGAGGCCCAGCATGTCTTTCGAGAAGAAGTGGTCGGACCGTGGAGCGAAGCCATCGAAGCTATTGAGGGAGAGAGGTGGGAGGAGGCACTCGATCTATTCTGGCAACCGCTCCCCCGCGTCGTGTCGCCCAATCAGGAGAATCCAGACATTGAAGCCAAGATCCACCAAGCCAGAGAGTCTCTGCATGGTGGTGAACGGATTGAGGCTCAAGAGTGCATTCGGGCTGGCGTCGAAGACCTGTCGGCGCTTGAGCCGGCTCCGGCTACCGCCGTTATCGACTTATTGAACAATGCCTTCTTGCCCCAATATAGCCAGTGGGGAGGGATTCTGTCCTTGCTGATTGAGGCGGAGCTGCGGAACCACATGCTAAACCTGGCGGCCAATCTGGCCCGTGGGCGACTGGAAGAAGTATACGCATCCTCAGACGCAGTGCGTGCGCTACAAGGACAACTATCCTATCAGCCTTTACTTGAGGAAGCCGGAGCCCTCTGGTCCCAAGACTCCCTGAAGAGCCTGGATCAGCAACTTGACGTGTGCCGGAAGGCCGATGATGTTTTGGCCGAAGCTGCTGAGCTGGCAGACCGGGGCAAATTCCAGCAAGCCAAATGGATACTAGAAGCCACTGACCGGGATTTCGATTTCACCACGCGTAGGGAGCCTGGTTCTGCCCAGAACCTGCTAGCGGAAGTTGATGCAATGGCTGGAAAGAAGCGTCTTCAAGTCAAAGTCGAGTGGAAAAGAGTCTTGGATTTGATTCAGGCGGACCAATTGCTGGAGCAGAGTGCTGGCTCCGATGACGTCTTTCAAGTGCTGGCAGCGCTTGAGGCTGCCGACAAGGCTCGAGGTAATAGCTACTTGAAGCGGCGTGCGGCCAAAGTGATAGATGAGTTGGAAGGCGTTCTGCAAAGCGGGCCGGCTTTGGTCACTCTCAAGGCAAGGCTGGAAGAGGAGCAGAGGAGTATGGCTGAAGGAGACGTGGCATGATCGGGCAGCCCAACCGACTTCCGCTCGCCCAATACCTGCGTCTTATCGAGTTAGCCAAGGACCTGGGCGTCAGGATGCCCAGGCAAATCTCGATAGAGTCCGTTCAGGAGGACATCAAGCGCCAGCTTGAGTCTTGCATCCCAGCCACCCGTACCGGAGCCGACTTTAGATCCTACGAGGATTTGAAACAAGAGGCAGAGGCGATCAGCTACATACTGGATACCATTCAGGCTGAGATCCGGCCGGTTGCCTCCCGGCTGACCCCAGGGTTTGTAGAAGGTCTGCAAAAAGAATACGAAGAAGAGTTGCACACTGTCCAGGGTAAGCTGGAACTAAGTGAGCGCCTCGACAAAGAATATCGGCGCAGCCACGAGCAAGAGGGAGAGGCACTTACAGCCAGGAAAGAGGCATTGCTGGAAGCGTACCAACAAGGAGTTGGCTTGCGGTCTGTGACCGATCTGGGGGAAGAGATCAGGAGGCTCGAAGAGGCAGAAGGAGAGATCAGCCAGCTCCAAGAAAGATCGGCTGAAGCGTTGGCCGAGCTGGCCGAACAGCAGATAGACCGCGAAAAGGCGGGAGGGTACTGGGAGAGGGCGCTTGAACAACGCGACAGCC
>JAUVPY010000431.1 GCA_030598425.1 Anaerolineae bacterium | reverse complement strand
TTCAGTCTGGCGCAGCCAACCTATAGCCGACCCCACGCACATTCACGACGTACTCCGGTGCGGCAGGATCGGTTTCGATCTTGTGGCGTAAGGCGTAGACGTGACGCTTGATCAACTCTTTGGCTTCCCAGGGCTCGGCCTCGTACCCCATACTCTCTTGTACCAAGTCGCCGTAATCAACGGCCTCGCCCGGACGTGAAGCCAAGACGACCAGCAACTTAAACTCAGTTGGCGAGAGGCCCACCGGGATGCCATCCCGGCGGACTTCGTGCGCCCGCAAATCGATGTGCAGGTCGCCGACAGCCAGGCGGTGAGTGTCACCGTTACTTGGAGCCTCAACAACGGCCTCGTCCCCCGCTCCGTCGAGCAGCTTCAAACCGGACCGCATAGATTCCAGCAGTTGAGCCTCCACCCTGTGACGATGCGATGCCGCGAAAGCTGTGGACAGCGTCCCTCTGACAGTCTCGGCGCGGGCCGGCTTGAGCAGATAGTCGTGGGCGCCTGCCTTGACAGCCACCATTGCCGTCTCCATGGTCCCGTGGCCGGTTAGCATAACCACCGCAACGTGTGGCCATCGGGTGCGGATGAGCTCCAGCAGCTCAACCCCAGACATCTCCGGCATACGGATATCCACGATCGCTACGTCATAGTCAGATGTTTCTAGAAGCTTAAGGGCCTCTTCGCCGCTTCCGGCCTCGGTTACGGAGTGCCCGTCACGCACAAGAACGTCACGCAGACCAGCGCGGATGTTGACCTCGTCATCTACGATTAATATCCGACCGGTGTCTCCACCCATACTCATCTCACCTACCCCTCGACCGGCAACTGTACCGTGAACGTAGATCCCTGGCCTGGGACGCTGGTAGCCCCAAGGCTCCCACCGTGTCCGGTCACAATTTGGTGACTGACGGCCAGCCCCAGGCCAGTGCCTTTGGCCTTTGTCGAGAAGAAAGGTTCAAATATGTGGTCCACGATCTCAGGCGGGATACCACTCCCGGTGTCAGTGAAGTTGACGCGAATCACGCCGTTAGTTTGTTGGGTGCAAACACGCAGCTCCCCGCCGTCGGGCATAGCCTCGACCGTATTCAGCACCAAATTGAGGAATACCTGTTTTATCTGATCGCCCACAACCAGGACCGGGTTTAGATCGTCGCCTTCTTCCCGCACCACGATCACGTTATGCTGCTGCAACTGTTTGTCGGCCAGTTTCAGCACGTCGTCCAGCAGTGCCGACACCTGGTGCGGCGCCCGTTCTCCCGGCGTAGGGCGCTGAAAATCCAACAAGCGTTGGACAATGTTCGCGATTCGAGCCACTTCCACTTGAACGGTTGCCAACCGCCCGCCGGCAGGCTCAGCCAATTCCTCGTCGGCGATCAGTTCAAGCTGTAGCGCGATGGCCTGCAAGGGGTTGTTGACCTCGTGGGCTACCGACGCTGCCAGGCGGCCGACTACGGCCAATTTTTCGGCGCGTATGATCTGGGCCTGCGTCTCGCGTAACTGTCGTGTGCGACGCTCCACCCGGGCTTCAAGTTCGGTCGCAGCCTGGCGTAGCTCGTCTACCAACCGGGCGTTCTCAATGGCGATGGCAGTTTGGTTGGCAAAGACCTGTGCCAACTGTACCGCTTCGTCGTCGAATGCGTTTGTATTGGTCTTGTGGTACAAGTTGAGCACCCCGACCACCTGCTCCCGGGCGATCAGCGGGATGGCCAGCACGGATAGGACGCCGTCTTCGACGACGTAGGGATGAACCCGATCGTCGGCAGTCGCATCCGGAATGACCAGGGCCTGTCGATGCCTCACCACCCAGCCCGGCACTCCTTCGTCGAAGCCGAAGGTGATCTGGTTCACGTGATCCGACGACAAGTTATGGCTGACCGCCACCCGATAGGCTTGGGACTCGGTATCAAATTGGAACAAGGCACCGGCATCCATGGGGAGAGTCTCAACTGCCTTGTCCATCACCAGCCGCAGGATGCGGTCCAAATCCAGCGAGAGGGCGATCTCACGGCCAGCGTCGCTGATTGCGGCCATCTTCCTGGACCACTGGCGCTCCGCCTCGAACAAGCGCTCACGCTCCCGGGCCGCCAGCCAGCCGACGAACGGGCCAACTACCAGGTACATGACCAAGATGGGCCAGGCTTCCTGTAGCGTCGTCGCCCGTCGAGCCGCAACTGGGTCCAGCGCAATCAAGACCGCCACCCCAGCCATTGCAGCCAAAGCGGCCAGCGTACCCCCGGCAAACCCGTGCAACATAGCCGCCAGCGCGATGGGAGCCAGCGGCAGGACGTAGAACGGGCCGGGGGGACGGACCAGGACCAAAAAGAGAAAGACGGCCGGCAAGCTGAGGTAAAAGACAATATTGGCCGCGCTGCGATGTGGGCGCATGGTCCTTAGTGGCTCCTGTGGTGTCACCCAGTTGAGTTCTCTGATGTGTAGCTAGCTCCTTGAAACGAGGCCGCCTGCGCGGCAATCTGAGCGGAGAGGTTTCTCAGCAATGAGCTTTGTGTCGTTGAAGACAAGGCGTGCAGAAGCGCCTCACACTCTTCGTGGCAATCAAAACATAATTCCAGGTGATGTAGGACGAGCGGAAACAGGTTCACCACGTCTTCACCGTCGGCGATCCGCTCAACGAATACATCCACAACATGATACACCTGGTCGCAGTCAAGTTCTTCGGCACGGGTGCGCACAATGTGCTCTAGAAATTGTTTCAACGTGGCATGGGGGATTTTCATTTGGGAGATCTTTCCTCCGGCGCATGCCAGGTGCCTGTGAGCCACCTGGCGTGCGTCGCTTCAATATTTATTGCTCGTTTGTATGCGTGTTGCTCCTTACATTTTACAGACGCGGCGTATGACCCCTGCCTTACGCCGCCGGAGCCTACAAGAAAATAGAGTAGCAAAAAGACCAAAATTGTAGTATAAACAGTATTGTGGTAGAATGGATATCCTCGCAATGGCGTCAGGGCAGAACTGAATGGTGTGTGAGCTGGAGGAGCAAGTTGGGCAACGAAGTTAGGGCAGGAGCGCACTACGCGCTACAAACGCTACAGGAGAGCGACGAAGTGTTTCGCGGGCTGATCGAGGCTACGCCGGACGCCATCGTGATCACGAGCAGCGACGCTCGCATCGTACTCGTCAACCATCAGGCCGAAAAATTGTTTGGTTATAAGAGAGATGAACTATTTGGCCAGCCCGTCGAGGTCTTACTGCCGGAACGCTTTCGCCAGGTCCATGTCGAACACAGGGTAAACTTCTTTTCCAATCCTCGTACGCGGCCGATGGGGATTGGTCTTGATCTGACCGGCCGGCACAAGGACGGGAGCGAGGTTCCCGTTGAGATTAGCCTCAGTCCGCTGATGACGCC
>JAUVPY010000100.1 GCA_030598425.1 Anaerolineae bacterium | reverse complement strand
GAGTCGAGTATACTTAAAAGAGTGTCTATGCAACGTTCCTCAGTCACCAACCCCCAGTCCCCGATCCTAGTCGCCGCCCTTATCGTGGTCATTTTGGGCCTGGCCGTTGTTCCTCGCCTATCGAAGCTCGACTATTTCCTGATGGTCGACGAGAATCTATGGTACGAGAGGTCAGCCCACTTTTTGCAGGGTTTGGTGAGTGGGGATCTGGCGCAAACTGCCCAGACTGGCCATCCCGGGGTGACGACCATGTGGTCGGGAACGATTGGATTGCTATTGCATTATGCTCAAGCTGCTCTGCCTGATGAGTCACTGGTCCAGTTTGCCGACCGGATGACCACGACCCCGGCCACCCTGGCCACACTCCGCTTACTGCGCCTGCCGCTGGCTTTGCTGTCGGCACTGACCGTGACTCTAGCTTTCGTGTTGGCCTGGCGCCTGTTGGGGATGGGAGCCGCGCTGGCTGGGGCGGCGCTGATGGCCTTCGAGCCGCTCTTCCTGGCTCACTCCCGGGTGCTGCACCACGATTCTCCGGCCGCTGATTTTTCGGTGCTGGCTATTCTGAGTTGGCTGCTCTATCTGAAAGAGGATCGCGTTCGTTACCTGGTGCTGGCTGGAGTGGGTGTGGGCTTGGCAATGATGAGCAAAGTGTCATCGATTTTCCTGTTGGGCTTTGCTGGGATAACGTTGCTGCCCGTGCTTTGGGAGCACCGACGGGACTTCTGGACTGGTCTACGCATCGTGGCTACCCGCTGGCTGGGGTTGGTGGGTGTCACTTGCCTGATGATCGTCCTGGCCTGGCCGGCCGTGTGGGCTGCGCCTGGAGCCACTTGGAACACGGTGTTCGGCTTTATTACCCACGAAAGCGGACCGCACGCCAATGGCACCTTCTTTATGGGGCGGCCCGTCTTGGATGCAGGACTCCTTTATTACCCCGTCGGTTTGGCCTTCGCGCTCACACCCCTCACGCTCGTAGGACTGCTGCTCTCGCTGATTGGCTTGGGCCTGGGCTGGTATCGCGCTCGTCGCTCTGATATGTCAGAAGCGACATCTGGATGGCAGTGGGTTGCCTGGATGTGGCTGTATGTGGGTCTCTTCATCGCGTTTATGTCGCTTATCAGCAAGAAGCAGGAGCGCTACGTACTTCCGGCAGTCGTCACGTTTAATATTCTGGCCGGCTGGGGGTACCATCAAATAACAAATATCAAATACCAAAAATCAAGTATCTCATCCGAAATTTCTGGCCGAAAAGCTCTGGTCGTCAATGTAGTTTTGGCTTTGGTTCTCTTGGCTGGTCAATTCGCCTTTGCTTGGTCTGCCAGGCCATATTATTCTACTTTCTACAATCCATTGCTGGGAGGCGCAAAGAAGGCGCAGCAGTTGTTGCTCATCGGCCGAGGCGAGGGACTGGAACGCGCCGCACACTTCGTCCGGACGGAGGCGGGTGATCAGACAACCCAAGTTGCTTCCTGGTATGGCACGACGGTGACGGTGCTCTTTGAGGGACAGGTCGAGGTGAAAGACATTGGCCACCCCCAGTTTGTTCTGGGCGGTGACTACGTGATCTTTTATATCAACCAATTGCAGCGTGAATTGCCCAAAGGGGCAATTATGCGCTATGTTCAGCGTGAGGCTCCTATCTATACGGCTCAACTGGCAGGCATAGACTATGCTTATGTTTATCAGGGCCAAGCTATAACGCATCCAATCGATCCCTTTGATCCTCAAAACCGACTGGTGGGGAAGGCCAGTCTGACTGGCTTTGACCTTACGCAAACGCCGGTCGCTGGGGCACAGGTTCCGCTGCGCCTCTTCTGGTTGAACGATGGCATTCAAGCGGATGAGCATTTCTACGTGCGCCTGACAGACGCCCTGGAACAAGACTGGGCCTGGGGGGCCTGCGTGACCGATCCGGCCTTTGGTGACCCGACTTCGTGGCAGGACAACGACATCGTCGAGAGCCAATGTCAGTTGGTGGTCTATCCCGGTACACCACCCGGTGAATATCTATTGCGGGTGGGTATCATCAATGATGGTGGGACCGTTTTGGGCCAGGTGAACCTCTCGGAAGGGGAGGGAGTGGTGGCGGTTCAGCGGCCGGCGGAGTTTCCAAGCGACGAGTGGGTGCCGGTGGAGAACCGTGTTCAGAGTTCGTTGGGGGATGACCTGGCCCTCATCGGTCACGACGGTAGTTTCGCAGTTGCCGAGCGTAAACCAGGCGAGGTGATTCCCACGACCCTCTACTGGCGGGCGCTGCAGGAGATGGACGAAAGCTACACAGTCCGATTTACTCTCCAAGGCGACGGGCCAGGGCAACATGCCCAATGGGAGGGTATGCCTGTCAATGGACGCTATCCTACCCAAGCCTGGCAGGCCAACGAGGTGGTGCGTGATCCCTGGCAGTTGAATTTACCAGCTAGCCTGCCGAGCGGCGTTTATGATCTAGAATTGGCGTTAGTCGGTGAAAATGGACGTGAGGTTGGTCGCCTTGCTCTGGGATCGTTCACCGTTGAGGGAAGGGAGCATGAATTTACCCTTGATCAACCGCCGGCGGTGACGCAACGGGCACGGCTTGGGGGGGCCGTTCAATTTCTGGGATATGACCTGGTGGGAGGGATTGCGAGCGAGCGCTTGGTCCCTGGGCAGGAGTTGCAGGTTACTCTTTTCTGGCAGGCAGAGGCGACACCAGACCAAAACTACACGGTCTTTGTACAACTATTGGATGAGGCAGGCCAAGTACGCGTCCAGAATGATGGTCAGCCGGGCGATGGGATGCTGATCACTACGACCTGGGCGACTGGCGAGTACGTACGTGACAGGCACCCTCTTGTCCTGCCGAATGACCTGCCGACTGGGGACTATCGTCTCATCGTCGGAATGTATTTGCCCGACAGCGGGGAGCGGTTGCCGGCCTATGACCAAACTGATCAGTCCGTCGGTGATCACATCATTCTGGACACGCCGCTCTATGTGGAGGGGCAATGACCGAGGCTTATCTTGAGCGCCAACCAACGACCTCTGAGGCTTCCTTGACCGCCGGTCCTACACGTTGGCGTAGCTGGGGCCTGCCGATTGTTGCTGCGTTGGTGCTGACTCCCTTTGCATTGGTGGCACACCGCTACAAATATGTGAACGATGACCAGATACTTTACATTCCCTTCTTGCGCCGCAAGATGGAGCCTGCTCTATACCCTGGCGATTATTTCTTTGACCAAGCGCAGGCTGGCATTTCACTCTTTGAAGATGCCCTTGTCTGGCCGGTACGCCTCTTGGGGATGGAGTGGACGATGCTGCTGGGCTACGTGTTGGCTCAGGCCTTGATTTTGCTCTGCTTTTACTTCCTGGCAAAGCGGTTGACTTCGCGACGAGCGGCTTACCTGGCGATGGTTCTCTTCATCTTGCCTATCAGCATTGGGGGCACCTTTGTCCGAACGTATGACAACTACTTTAATCCGCGCACGTTCGCACTGCCTTTGGGCTTGTTGACTCTGGTAGCCCTCTGGGAACGGCGGCCTTGGTGGGCGGCGGGTCTTGCCTCCCTTCATCTGCTGTTGCATCCGCTGTCTGGTCTGCACACTTGGCTGGTCGCGCTCTTGCTGTTAGCCTGGTGGGCTCTGAAAGGGCTTTTACCACTGAGGTCACTGATCGGCCCTGGAGCCCTGTTGTTGGGAACGCTGGGGGTGTTGGTCTGGGGTACTGGCGGAAGTGAGGCACTGTGGCTGGATCCAGCCTGGCGCGCGGTGCTATGGCGGCGCACACCCTACGTTTTCCTCGAGTCGTGGAAGATCGTAGATTGGATCTCGCTTGGGCTCTATCTGCTTCTGGGGATTATTGGCTGGGTGAGCCGTCCTCGGGAACCGCGCACCACGCATTTGTGCTTAGCTGTGCTGGTGGTGGTGCTGGGATCGACGCTGGCCGTGGCGCTGGGGGCAGATTGGCTAGGGCTGGCCCCCCTGGCTCAATTGCAATTGGCGCGCAGTTGGCGGCTGATCATCGTTTTGGCAATTATCTTCGGAGCCGATTTGGTATTTGTGCTCTTCGAGCGGTGGGGATGGGGCGGTACCCTGGCGGCGTCTCTGCTGGGAGTGGCCCTGTATTTCGACCGCGCCGACGCCGAATGGCAACCGGTGTTCGCCGTGCTACTGGCTGCGCTTCTGTTGGCCTGGGCCCTGGAATATCGTAGCGGGGCCCGGATGAGTAGGGGATCCGAGGCCGTGCTGGCCGTGGCGGGCTTGGGTTTGGTGCTTCCTGCGCTGCTGGACACCTGGTCAGTGGTAGACAGTCGGCTCTTGGCGTTTTCCGATCGGTGGCGTTTGCCAGAGAAAGCGTTGTGGCCAGCGATACTGGTTTTTGGCTTGGCCCTGGCGGTTAAAGGTCTACGCCGTAAGCGAAACGGTGCTTTGGCCAAATGGGTGATGGTAGGCGTAGGCAGTGCCTTGGCCTTGGTGGCGCTGTTTACCATAGCTGGCGAGTGGCGTCAGCGTAATTGGCCGGAATATCTCGGTGAACGGCTGCAGCTTCCGGTGAGTGATACTTGGATGTCATCCACGTTTCGAGCTTGGCGGGACGTACAAATGTGGACCGAGGCGCACACAGCCCCGGCGGCTCGCTTCGCCACCGATCCCGACGAAAAAGGCTTTCGCGTCTTCTCCAGGCGCTCGCCCATCGTTGAGGAAAAAGATGGAGCCTCGGCCATGTTCAGCCGAACTTATGCCATGGAATGGGACCAGCGTATGCAGGCGATGGCGGCGGCGGGGGTCGTGGATCCCAACAAGGAGACGGAACTTGCCAGCTTCTCGGTGGAAGGCTTGGATGCCTTGCACCAGCTTTACCCGTTTGACTACGTGGTAGGACAGCAGCCACAAGATCTGCCCTGGCCGGAAGTCTATCGCAATCAGGTGTACGTTGTCTACGCCTGGCCAGGCGAAGAGTGACGCTAGGGGTTGGGCTGGACTCGATAGACCTCAATGCGACTGGCGCCGCCGGGGCGTGGGAAGGTTGCAATCAATGTGCTGTAGGGTGCGTAAGGCCCGTCGGTGAAATCAGCGGCGTAGGGATCTTCGAAGGGGCGGTCAAGAGCTACAAAGACGGGGGCTGGCGCGTTGTGAAGTGCCTGAATGAGTTCTTGTGGATTGGAATGTCTGAAGTTGATGGCATCAAAGATGATGTTGGACTGGTCGAGGTAGTGGACCCACGCACCGGTGCGTGTCTTACTAGTGGCTCGTTTAACAACTATGATGACACCTAGTTCGTCGGCCTGGTGGCGCAAGTAGGACGTTGCGTCTACCACCGCGTAGCCAGCCGGCCAGCCGTCCACATATTGCCAGCGGTCGATGGGAAGCCACGAGACCTTGGAAGGGTTGGTGAGGAGCAGATAATCGAAACGCAAGGCTGGCAGGCTAATCAGCAGCACCAGTCCGACCAGCAATCCTTGGCGGAGTAGTGGTATTGTCTTTGATGCACGCTCCCAGAGCCAATCGGCCAGGCCAACCAGGCTGCGCGCAGCCATAATCAATAGGAAAGGGAAGGCGGGCAGTATATAGCGTGGGTAAAACTTATCTACGCCTGCCGTCAAGAAGAAAAAAGTCAAAGTGACGAGCGCTGCAAGTGCCAGCAGCCAACTGGATTTATCCCGCCGCCACAGGCTGCGAATTACTTCAGCCAGGGCAAGCAGTAGGTAGGGCAGCGTAAGGTAGGTCCACAACGTAGTGGCGATGGTGCTGAGGTTTTGGCCCAGTCGATTCAGGTGCGGGATTCCTTCCTCCGCTGAGTCTACCCACGACCGGGCGATGGTAGACTTGTATTGCGGCGTGAAGTCGAGCAGCGACGGTATCAGCCAGGGAAGTGCCAGCAGCCAGGCGACCAACAACCTAGGAAGTGTACGGCGTAAAGGGCACTCGTCCCGCCAGAGCCAGACCACTAGTATAGGGAAGGCCGAAAAAAGAATTCCGTTTAACTTGGTGGCAGTGGCCAGACCCAGACACAGTCCTAGGGCAAGGGTTGACCACCAGCGTGTGCGGCGTACAGTGAAAAGGCTGAGCAGCAGGCTCCAGATCGCCAGAGCGCTCAGCAAGCCGTCGGCCAACCCCATCCGGTCGAAAAAGAGGATGTATGGGGTAGTGGCACAGAAAATCGTGGCTACGAGCGCAACATCGTCGCGTTCATACAGGTGGCGCGCTAACAAGTAACAACCGACACCGGCCAGCAGTCCAATGGCCGCTGACAGGATGCGAGCGCCTAGTAATGGATCGCTGGCGAACGGCAAGATCAGGGCCAACAGCCATACCTGAAGGTACTTGCCGCCTTCGGTGCCCATAAGTAATGTGTGTTCATTCAGTGCACGCTGAGCCCGCGAGATGTGCAGCCCTTCGTCATGGAACATAGGGAGCAGCAGAGGTTGGAACGTGCGGAGCCATATCAATCCGACCAAGACAATCGCCAGGATCAGTATAGTCGGGCGGCGCACGATGGTAGATGTTCGAATTTTCAAGGTCATGGTCTTTCCGAAACCGTCGTCTGGTCTTTCCGCAACTTAATTGTGTCTTGTAGAATAGGGTCCATTGATGATGATTTTAACATTGCCCGATGGTTGGGGCAAAAACCACTGATATGTCTAAGAAGTTGTAAAGGGTTATGACACCTGATACGCGGCGTCGGTTTACAAAGGAGATATTCTCAAGCCAACGATGGATGACTCTGTTCATCATTGTGCTGGCTGTCATTCCGCGCGTGGTGGATCTGGGCGTTTTCCGCATCATCGACGAGGAACATTTGTGGGAGTGGACCGAGCAATTCACCCGCGCGGTGCTGGCGCGCGATTGGGCGGGCACGGCCATCACGGCCTATCCAGGCCTGCCCTTCTTCTGGGTGCAGTTCGTTAATTTGGGATTAGAAATGCTGCGACGCGCCCTGGCTCAGGGTGGATGGATTGGCGATGCCGGGGTTTATCAAGTATTCCACGAGTGGAATCGTCAGGCATTTCTGGGCGAGCGCCGATTGTTGCTGGGCCTTGTGAACGGTGCGTTGGTTGTCTGGTTATATCTGCTGGTGCGACGGCTATTTGGCAACACCGTTGGGCTGGTGGCAGGTATTTTGCTGGCTCTGAATCCTTTCCTATTGAGTGAGTCCAGGGTAGCCCGCGTCGAGGCACTGTCGGCGGAGCTCGTGGCGCTGTCGGTAATGACCCTGATGCTCTATTTCCACGAGCGAAGATGGCGCTGGCTGGCGTTGTCGGGCATTCTGGGCGGGCTGGCGCTTTCAACCAAGAGTCAGAACTTGTTGCTCGTTGGCTCTGCCGGGCTGGCCATTGCTGGCTATTGGCTCTGGCACGGACGGAGCGGTGGTTGGGGACAGTCGTTGCGCCGGACGGTGGTCACTGGACTGTTTTGGTTGTTTATCGCGATATTGATCTTCGTGCTGATCTGGCCTGCCATGTGGACAGATCCGAGGGTCGCACTTAGTCTGATAACCGATTACGCTTCTACACACGCCACGGACCCGGAGTACCAGGAGCTTTACTTTCTAGGAAGGACGGTGGTGGGGCGTGACCCGGGGGTTCTGTTCTATGTGGTCGTATTCTTGTGGCGCATGACACCGTTGACCCTGATTGGCCTGGTCGGCGCGCTGATTTGGCTAGCCAAGAGGCGTCAGGAAGACTCTCCCGTCTGGTCCCAGCGAGCCGAAGTGCTGATGTTGCTGATCTTTGTCTTGCTCTATGTAGCAGGCATGTCGCTAGGATCGCACAAGCGGACACGATACCTGTTACCTATCTTTCCTGTGCTTGACGTGATAGCGGCCGTTGGTTTGGTGTGGCTTGGGCAGTTGATTGCCCGGCGCTGGTTGGCCGATTGGCCAACACGCCGGTTGGCTGGAGTGGGTTTGGGGGCCTTGCTTCTGGTTCAGGCAGTGGTGGTGCTGCCTCATCATCCATATTATTACGACTTCTACAATCCATTGTTGGGCGGCGGCCCGG
>JAUVPY010000070.1 GCA_030598425.1 Anaerolineae bacterium | reverse complement strand
GCCTGGGAAATCAGGCTGGCTTGATGGAGGCCCTCAACTCGCTGGCAGCCGCTTACACTTGGTTGGGAGAATATGAGCAGGTTGCTGATGCCTGTGAGGAGGCGTTAGCCTTTGTCAGCAAGGTGGGAAATCTGCCAGTAGTTCCCTCACTTTACACATATTTGGCCATCAGCTATCTCAACCGGGGAGAGCTGGGTAAAGCGGGCGAAAACCTCCAGGAGGGACTGTCTGTCGCTCGATCATTGGATCACGCTGCAATGCAGGCGATCTGCCTGTCGTGGATGGGCTATTACCATTTGACCCTCGGGCGGTATGACGCGGCTCTCGAGGTTGTTGAAGAGGGTGTGAGCCTGGCTCAGAAGTTGGGATCACCCCTATGGGAGATGCGCGCTCGTGCCAGCTTCGGCATCGTTTGCCTCTATCGCGGTGAGTTGAGCAAAGCCGTTCGGGTTCTGAGCGGCGTGTATGAAGTAGCTTGTGCCTTGGACTTTGCTCCAGATCAAGCCGTAGCGCTCTACGAGCTGGGGCGTGTTAGCCTGACGATAGGCGATCTGCACGCTGCCAATAAAGCGTTGGATGAACTGCTCAACGTGGCCGATAAAGGCGAGTTGCGTGAGTACCAGGTGCGCGGGCGCTGGCTGCAAGGCCGACTTGCCCTTGCTCAGGATGATCTGGACGGTGCGTTGGAGGCGTTGGAAGACGCACGCGGCCGCGCACAAGCCATAGGGGGGCGTCTCATCCTATGGCGTACCGACAGTGCCTTGGGCGACGTTCACCACGCGGCTGGTCGAAGCGCCGAAGCAGATGCAGCTTACGGGCGAGCCTGGGAGACTCTTCAGGCGATGGCCGCCACTTTGGCGGACGAAGAGGCGCAAGAGAGTCTGCTGGCCTCGTCTTCAGTTGCCGAGCTCCGGGCTAAGGTGAAGACTCAGTAGATTCGATATCTTCTCCAGGGGCGAGTGTGCTAACAGCTGCACTTGTGCGCTGTTCAAATGTCCAGACTGAGCCAGGGTCGAACCTACTGAGAGTGGAGATTAGAAGTTGGCGCTGGTAGCCCGTGTGCGGGATGCTATTGAGCGGCACCGCCTGGCAGCGCCGGGCGATACAGTCGTCGTCGGCGTCTCAGGAGGACCTGATTCCTTATGCCTGCTCCACGTCCTGTCTGGGCGGTCGCCCGAATTGTCCCTGAACCTGCATGTCGCCCATCTCAATCACCAGATGCGTGGCAAGGATGCTGATGCCGACGCTGCTTTTGTCGCCGAGTTGGCTAGCGATTGGGGCCTCTCGGCTACGATAGAGTCGGCGGATGTACCTGCATTGGCCCGTATTCACAAACTCGCGCCTGAAGAGGCCGCCCGGCGCGCGCGATACGCTTTTTTGGCCAGGGTT
This sequence comes from Anaerolineae bacterium, assembly GCA_030598425.1. GTDB lineage: Bacteria > Chloroflexota > Anaerolineae > 4572-78 > NAK82 > JAUVPY01. The sequence goes on along the minus strand of JAUVPY010000070.1, from coordinate 7,574 downwards.
GCTGGCCAAATCGGCGCGCGCACGATTGCCGTGGCCCACAACGCCGACGATCAGACCGAGACGGTGATTATGCACTGGCTACGTGGCTCTGGTCTGGCTGGGCTGCGTGGTATGCTCCCCGCCACCCCTATGAAAGATCTGAAACTGGAGATTGGAGATTGGAGATTGGAGAGTACGCCACCAGTCTCCAATCTCCAATCTCTGACCCTCATACGGCCTCTGCTATCTATCCCTCGTGCTGACATTGAAGCCTATTGCGCTCGCCACAATCTTGAGCCACGCTTCGATCGCTCCAATCTTGATACGACCTACTTTCGAAACCGCTTGCGCCACGAGTTGATTCCCTACTTGGAGACGTACAATGTCAACATCCGAGAGGTTGTGCGTCGTTTGGCGTCGGTAGTTGGGGCCGACTACGAATTGCTGCGTGAGCAGAATGAAATGACCTGGCGCCAAGTAGTACGCACCGAGACAGATCATGCAGTGACCTTTGAACTGGCAGATTGGCGGGCGCTGCCCTTGGCTATGAGACGATCTACCCTCCGCGAAGCGATTCACCGGCTGCGCCATGCGCTGCGTAACATCAACTTTGTGCACGTGGAAAATGCCGTGGAGATTCTGGCGGATGGTGAGACAGGCGCCCAGGCCACACTGCCTCAGGGGCTGATGCTGACGATTGGCTATGACACCTTCACCGTCGCCGACGAAGATTTCCGAGTCCTGCCCGATTTGCCGCTGCTGCTCACCGAGCGCTCAGTGCCTGTCGTCCTGCCAGGACGCACTCGACTGCCGGAGTCGGTTTGGGCCTTGGAGGCCAAGGTGTCTCCGCGAGCTACAGTGGTTGACGAGAACCTGACTTCTGCCACAGGTTGGGAAGCCCAACTAGATGCAACTTCCGTAGGATCGTCACCCGTTCTGCGTCCTCGCCGCCCTGGTGATCGCTTCTGCCCACTTGGTATGGGGGGGCAGAGCAAACGTGTCAACGAATTCATGATCAACGAGAAAATCCCGGTCGCTTGGCGCGATCACATACCGTTGCTGGTTAATGGAGATGGGCAAATCTTATGGGTGTGCGGCTGGCGGCCCGACGAGCGTGCCCGCGTCACCGAGGGCACCCAACGGGTAGTGTGGCTGCGCTACGCGCAATGATGGCGTTAACGGTTGGCTGGGCAGAGTTGAGGGAAATGACTCCCAGCCGGATTGCGAGACTGTGTATCCTCCTCTGATTGTCGTCGTCGGACCTACAGCCGTGGGCAAAACAGCGACGGCCGTCCGTCTGTGTGGTGATTTCCCGGGTGAGATTATCTCCGCCGACTCGCGCCAGGTCTACCGAGGATTGGACATCGGCACTGCCAAGGCGACGCCTGAGGAGCAGGCATTTGCTGTCCATCACCTGATCGATGTAGTCGATCCTGACCAAGTGCTGGGCTTGGCCGGATATCAAGAAATGGCTTACGCAGCCATCAATGACGTGTTAAGCCGAAATCGGGTCCCATTTTTAGTTGGTGGGACAGGCCAGTGGGTGAAGGGGGTGGTTGAGGGGTGGGGAGTACCCCGTGTACCGCCCGACTATGCGTTACGGGCCGAACTGGAAGCGGAGGCGGAGCGCGCCGGGCCGCAGGCGCTCTATACTCGGCTGGCGGAGGTGGACCCAGACTCGGCAGCCAAAATTGATTACCGCAACGTGCGGCGGGTGATTCGGGCGCTGGAGGTCTATCTGAAGACTGAGGTTCCAGTCAGCCAGCACCGGCGCGCCCAGCCACCTTCGTACCGCATCTTGCAGGTAGGTCTGACTATGTCGCGCGAGATGCTCTATGCCCGGGTAGACGCTCGTGTGGAGCGTATGCTCGAAAAGGGACTGCTGGCCGAGGCGAGGAGGTTGGTGAATCAGGGTTATGGTCTGGATCTACCGGCCATGTCAGGCCTGGGCTATCGCCAGATAGGTCAGCACCTGGCGGGCGAAATAGGCCTGGATGAAGCAATACGCCTCATCAAAAAGGAAACCCGCCGCTTCATACGCCAGCAATACAATTGGTTCCGGCTTGACGATCCGGCTGTTCACTGGTTCGACGTAAGCGGCGATTTCTATGACGGGTTATATGAAATGGTTGATGGTTTCTTGGCTGCGGCTGATGCGATGTCCTGAGCACAACGCACTGCATATTGCGTATTGCGCGATGTGGTACACTCCGCCCGTGCTGTTGCCCAAGGCTGACAGCGCGAAATTGGAGGGCACTACTGAGTGGTTCTCAGCAAGGCTTCCACCTGGGAGCGAGTGGGTAGGTCGGGAATGGCGCCGCGCTGGTTGGTTGTCAGCGCGGCGGCTGCGCAGGCAAAGCGCAGGATGCGTTCGATGCCATCACGTTCGAATGGGAGCTTAGCGGCCAGATTGCCCTGGCTCGCGCTGGTGGTCCGGAGGAGTTCGGCCAGTAGACCAGCCAGGAAAGCGTCACCCGCGCCGATAGCCTCCACTGTGTTCACGCTGTAGCCTGAGATTTGGCCCGAGTGGGTGCTAGTGCGGTAGGAACAGCCTTGCTCGCCCAAATTCACAACCAAGAGATGCATTTCGTTTCCCTGCCGGGACTTCGAAGTCCACAGGTGCTCTATCCCTCTCGGCAATTCTCGTGTCCCGCTCAGGAACTCCATCTCGTCCAGGCTGAGCTTCACGATGTCGGCTCGGTCCAGCCCCAGTCTCAGCGCGTAGCGTGCCTCGGCCTCGGATTCCCATAATGAAGGGTGTAGATTGGCATCGTAAACGCGAAGAGCGCCCGCATCACGGGCGATTGCAAGAGCTTTGAGAACGCCACTCCGGCACGGTTCGACGGTGAGACCAATGGAGTCATAGACGACGGCCCGAGCAGTTTTGACATAAGTTGGATTGATGTGACCGGGCGAGAGAAGAGTATCGGCGCTGGAGTGACGGAAGAAGACGAATTCTGATTGGCCCTCGGCAATGTGCGAGACGAATGCTAAGCCGGTTCGGGCGCTGCGTTCAAAGCCAAGCTGACTGACGTCCACACCTTCTGCTGCGAGGATGTCAGCCACGAAGTGGCCGAACGGATCCTCGCCGACACGCCCGATGAGGCCCGACGATACCTCCAGGCGTACCAGACCTACCGCCACTTTGGCTGGCACGGCCCCGACTGCCTTCTCAAAAGCTGGTGCCTGGCGCAACGCTACGCCTGGCTCCATCGACATAAACTCGACCAGAGCTTCACCGACAGTTACTACGTCTGGCATTTTTCCGTGCCGTGCGGTGTATACTTCATATCTCGTGTGTTGTGTAATGTCCTGGTATTCGTTGCTGCCTAATCTTTGGTTCCTAGGTCTTGCCCCTCCAACCATCGCTCGACCAGAGCATGCTCGTCATTCAGGGTGATGACTTGACCATCCAGCCGGGCGGCACGTAAGTGATCCAATATCTGGCGATAGAGGGGACTGGGTCGCAGGTCAAACTCGCGTCGTAAATAGTGCCCGTCGATGATGGGCTCCACGCCGCGCAGTTCTCGCTGGAATTGGGCTAGTTGTGCACGGGCGACTTCGTCCTCACACGCGAGCCAGCCCACCAATAGCGCCTCGCTGGCTATCGGATCGAGTAGACGATGAAGCTGGCTGGGACGACACGGCTGGTAAAGCTGGGGTAGAATTGACTTGAGCGCTTGTACTTGCTTCAGCCTGGAGGCGTCTTCGGTGGGGATACGCAGCCGGGTGATGATCTCGCCGAGCGTTTTCTCCGACACCCTAAAGGTTGACAAAGCCAGATAGTGAACATCTTCAGGCTGCGTACCGGCCCAGGGCGTATCGCCAAGGCCGCTTCGTATCTCTTTAAATCGTTGGACAACCCAGTCGTCAATACGCAAGTCGCTGTGAATCTGCCGGAGCACACCAAGATCGTCCAGACGCAACAGGGCGCGTTCTGGCTTCGCCTCGTGAGAGATCAGGTGTAACTCGCGGGAGATGCGTTCGCCGCTCACTCGGTCAAGCAGGTCAAGGGCATCGCGCAGCAGTTCCTCGGTGCGAACCTCAATACGGAAGGCGAGACGTTGCTCCAAACGGGCAGCTCGCAGCATACGAGTTGGGTCTTCTACAAAGCTCAGGCTATGTAACACTCGGATGAGTCCACGTTGTAGGTCGTTTTCGCCTCCATAAAAGTCTAGCAATTCGCCGAAGCAGTCCGGGTCAAGCCGAATGGCCAATGTGTTGATGGTAAAGTCACGCCGGTGCAAGTCCTGTTTGATCGAACTGCGCTCTACCTCCGGCAAGGCAGACGGATGCTCGTAGAACTCGGTGCGCGCGGTGACGAAGTCCAGGGACTGAGGGAGTCGTGTGTCGGACGTTGAGATATGGGAATCACCGATCAGCCATTTGGCGGTGCCAAATCGCTGATGGCTACGCACGCGACCACCGTGGCGCCCCGCCAACTGCCGCGCTAGCTGGATCGCGTCGCCTTCGACCACCAGGTCTATGTCAAGGGTGGGGGTGCCGAGCAACAGGTCACGCACAAAACCGCCGACGATGAACAGTGCGTCCCCTTGCTCCGCTGCCAGGCGACCGGCTTGGCGTAGTAGACGGAGTAAGGATTTGGGTACAGCCGCAGCTAGCCGCTCGATGATTTCGTCGGCGCGGGAAGGTTGAGGGGGCTCGACCCACAGTTTGATGAGGTCGGTGCGGGTGACTATGCCGACGATCTTTCCATTGTCAACTACTGGAACCTGTCCCAACCCTTCTTCTGTCATCAAGGTTTGCAGCTTTTCTACTGAATCTTGGGGGTTGACAAAGAATGGTCCTTTACGCATGAACTGGCGAATGGCAGTTCCTTCCAGTTTGTGGTGCAGGGCCTTGTCTATCTCGCCGCGGGTCAGTACGCCTACTATCTCGCCATCTTCCACGACTGGGAAGCCTTCGTGTCCGTAGCGGGCCATCATTGCGGCTGCCTCGGCGACGGTGTCGGTGGGAGCCAGGGTGCGCACGCCATATGACATGATCTGTCCAACCGTGGTGGATGGCCGGACGTGTTGGTGCAAGGCTTCGAGCAATTGGTCGCGGATCTGGGATAGGTTGGTGTGACGGATGAGCGCGGCTGCGGCCCGAGGGTGGCCACCCCCGCCAAAGTGGGCGGCGATAGTCCCTACATCAACAGCATCGGTGGTGGAGCGGGCGACGAGTTGGGTATGATCGTCCATGGCCACTGCCAGGAAAAGAGCATCTGGTTCGAATAGGTCACGCAGCTTGTGTGCCAGAGTGCTCACTTCTTCCACGTAGCCCTCGGCTTGGGCGGCCGCGATCATAATGGTGCGCCCTTCGATTTCACGAGTCTCGAAGGCGTCCGTCAGCCGGTCGTACAAGGCACGTTGGCTGTCGCTGAGAGGATAATTGAGGAACTGGCGAGCTACGTCCAGGGAGGCGTTTTGTTCCAGTAACCAGGCAGAGGCGCGCACATCACGCGGACTGGTGCTGGCGTAGGTGAGAGAGCCGGTATCTTCGTAGATCCCCAGCATTAACAAGGTTGCCTCGTTGGGGGTGAGCCGGATGTGGTGCTGTTGGATTTCTTCCACCATCAGCGTTGCAGTCGCGCCGATGTTTTGCAGGGTAGTCTGTGTGCCACGGGGTAGATCTCTTGACAGGGCGTGGTGGTCAATGACGTGAAAGTGAGTCTTCTCATCCGTTCCCCTGAAAGATGGGAAGTGCTGGCTATCTACCAGTGTCACACGGGCCACCCGAACAGGTCTTTTGGTGAGCACGTCTCGTGGCCGCACGAAGGGGAACTCGTCCCAGTAAAGGTGTAGAAAGTCGCGGACGTTGCGATTGATGCGTCGGGGAATCACAGGCACTGCGCCCGGATACAGCTTAGCCGCGCCCAGCAGTGACGCAATAGCGTCAAAATCGGCATTGTCGTGTGTGACAATTAAGTGCATGGTCAGTTTGAAGGACTGGAGATTGGAGGTCAGCGTTTCTCTACGCTGACCCACAGCCGACAAAAGGCGCATAGGCCGGGCGCTGTGGTTGGCTGACCACAGCGCTCGCAGGCGTGCATGGAGGGGGCCAGCTCCTGATGGCGATCATCCAGAAAGCCATTCTGTTTCGCTCGCAGGAAGCTGAGGTAGAAGTTCTGCTTGGCCCCCGGCGATTTGCGCTCCATTTCGGCCAGCAGCTCCTTATGGGCTATGCTGGTAGCGCCGAACGAATAGGGACACTCTTCGTAGATGTAATCAATGCCACGTACCAGGCAGTAAGCGGCCATCTCTCGTTCGTACAAGCGACACAGCGGTTTTACTTTTCGGGCGAAGCCGTCGCTTTCAGGAAGCACCGGTCCCTGGCGAGCCAGGTAGCCCACCTGCCAAGTCAGCGTGTTGCCAAAGAGGACGGCTGCCTCGTCATCCAGATTGTGGCCGGTTGCCAATACCAAGTAGCCCATCTCGTGGGCGATGCGATTCATCTCGTGACGCTTGATAAGCCCACACACCGAGCATGGTTTTCCGCGCCCTCGCCTCACTCGTCGCGCCACCTCAGGGATGGACTCCCCGTAGGCGTCGGGGACGCTCAAGGTATGTAACTTTGGTAACCAGCGGTCAGGGATCTGGGTATCGGGAACTACCGGGTCTTGTATCGGTACACCCTGGCCCACTGGTGCCTCAACTTCCTGATTCCCCGATTCCCTCATTCCCTGATACCCTGATGCCAACGACTTCGCAAACGCCTCGCACTGGCGCTGTGACTCGTCAGAGTAGCCAAAGCCACCGTCGATGCCTAGCCCCAAGTAAAGGCCATCAGCGCGATAGCCCAGGCGGAGCAGAATATCCCATAGCGCTAAGCTGTCCTTGCCGCCGGAGACGGCAACCAGTACCAGGTCCTCCGGTGTGAACATCCTGTACTTCCGTATTGATTTCTCAACTTGGGCCGGTACCCACTCTGTGAAATGATCTGCACACAGCGCCAGCTTGTGCTGGCGCATGTTCATCACAGCTACTTCACCACACTTACGACATTTCATTGTATTATCGACCGCCTATCCACCCGAAATGACCGCCACCAGCTTAACGACGTCATCGGCTTTTAGGTGTATATCCTCGGTGATAAGTTTTCCATCTAGGGTAGCCAGGACCGTCTCGGGGTTTAAGTCCCCCTTCTTGATCGCATCCCGCACGGTGATATTGGTAGGTACTTCCCATTCCTTGTCGCGATAGAAGATCTTAGGCACAGTACCTCCAGCGTCCGCTTGATTGTAACAAATTGGCCTCCCCGCGCTTATTGTACTTGATTGCGGGGAGGCCGTCAATAGATCGCCTGGTTAGATCTCCAGGATGTGCAGACCTTAGAGGCCAGGGGCGCTGTCAGCCTATTCGGGGACTGGCAGCACGTACATCCTCGGCCACCATGTCTTCGAATTGTTGGAAGTTATCGATGAACATGCGGGCCAGCTTGCGCGCTTGCTGGTCATAAGCGCTTCTGTCTTCCCAGGTGTCCCGCGGCCTTAGCACATCATCCGGCACATCGCAGCAGGCAACGGGTACGTGGACGCCGAAAATCGGGTTGGGCTCAAAGCTGGCTTCGTCCAGGCTGCCGTCGAGAGCGGC
>JAUVPY010000450.1 GCA_030598425.1 Anaerolineae bacterium | reverse complement strand
TGATCGCCTCCCAATCAGGCACAACCAACTTCTACGTGGCCGTGTACGACATACTGGACGGAGACGAAGCCAATCCACGCATCAAGCTGTTCGAGAACTTCGGGGCGGCTGTACAGGCACTGATCACTGGTGACGTGGACATGGTCCTCATGGATGCAGCCTCCAGTCGAGGCTACATCGGCGCCAATCCCGACAAGCTCGAAGTAGTGGGCGACCCATTGGGCACCGAGGAGTTCGGCTTTATCTTCACCCCCGGCTCAGACTTAGTCAAGCCCTTCAACGCCGCCATTCAGACAATGAAAGAAGACGGATTCCTGGATCAATTGAACAACCGCTGGTTCTTTATGTACGAGGCTCCTTAAAGTCCATCCGAAAGCCTAGTAGCAGGGGGTAAGGCGGCACCTTACCCCCTGCTTGGTCATACGAACAGGATCACCACTCGCCAGCGACTCGCAGCTTGCGACACTTGTCGCAGGGATCAGCACCTCCTGCGGGTTAGCAGCAAGAACTGGGGGCGAGCCAAGTCGGGTTGATGGTATCAAAGCCAACAACACACCCGCCGACGTGGGTCGCCCCCATCGCTAGGGGTGGCCACGCCAAGTTCATCAACAGTAGCGGTCGCCCATTCCCCAACCCCTCTCCTAGACTTCGAAATAAAGGAAACAAAACAAAAAGAGATTGGTAGGAATTCATTATGAAATCACAAGAGCAGTCACAACCACAAGAAACCCGCCCAGCTCCCATCGCCCGTTGGCTCGACCGTATTCCCTTATGGCTACTGGCAGCCGTCCTGATCGGTCTGGTTTTTCTTCGGGTGATTGTCAACGATGCTGATTACAGAATCATCTTCAAAGCTGTTTCCAAGGGCGTAACCATCACCATCTATGTATCGGTGATCGCCTATGCCGGTGCTGTGCTATTTGGCCTAATCCTCGGCTTGATGCGTATCTCCCACAGACGCGCACTGCAAGAGATATCTTCGTTCTACGTGGAGATCATCCGTGGGCTACCTATGCTTGTGATTCTGTACTATATCGCCTTCGTGGGCGCGCCTTTTCTGGTACAAACCATCAACTGGATAGGAGAAATACTGGTCAGCACTGGGGTGCTGGCGGGGCCAGGCAACGCCCTGGTCGAACTGTCGGTACGTGACCTGGATTTCACCGCACGGGCCATACTGGCTCTCACCATCGGGTACAGTGCCTTTGTCTCCGAGATCATCCGGGCCGGTATCCAATCTATTCCGCCCGGTCAGATGGAGGCCGCCCGTTCGCTGGGGATGACTTACTGGCAAGCGATGCGCTACGTGGTTTTGCCGCAGGCAGTGCGCAACGTACTTCCCCCTTTGGGCAATGAGTTCATCGCCATCGTGAAGGACTCGTCGCTGGTGTCTATGTTGGGTGTGCAAGACATCACCCAACTGGGCAAAGTCTACTCGGCCAGCACCTTCCGCTTCTTTGAAACCTACAACGTGGTCGGTTTTCTGTACCTGGTCATGACCATTGGGCTGGCGCTTCTGGTCCGGGTTACGGAGAAACGTATGGGTAAGTCGGAGAATAGAGGTCAGCCTGCCCCTACTTGATACACCGTGATCTCGGGCTCAGCGGCGATGATGGCGAACCAAAAGGAGGTTTTGGAAGGAACCGCCGACAATTGCGCGCCCTGCAACGGTCCGCTGACCGCACGGCCGGCCAGGTCCCACGTGCTGCCCGTCTCGCGATCGGTGAACTCACCGTCCCGATCCTCAAACGTCAGGCTTTGGCCCTCGGCCACCGGCTGGTAGGCAGCACCAGTTTGGCTACCTGGGTCGGTGAAGACAACGATGGCTTGATCGCCTAGAGTGTCCATTATGGCCGCCCGCCCCAATTCGGTCACCGGGTAAGCCCGTGCTTCGCCGTCCACTTTCACAGCCAAAACCTGGCTTGCAGGCTGCAACCGCGCGTCTCGTCCGGCCTCGCTGACCGGGAACGCAAAGCGACCATTGTTCACTATCTCGGCATATTCGGTGAAGGGATCGCGCTCGTAGTTCCGCGCGTAGCCCGTGTCGCGGGAAAGCACCAGCGTCGTGGGATGGAGCTTCCGCCATTCACCCCACGTAATCGTCGCGCTGGGCAGCACCGTCAGCTTCTCCTCGGTCAAGGGGCCGACGATGGCCTCCCCAGCCACCTGCCACCAGTAGCTTCCCGTTTGATAGTCCACCATCACCATATCCGACTCGTATAAGGCGCTGGTGTTACCAAAGGTCAGCACGTCATCATCCAGCCGCCGGCTGTACGCGATACCGCTGTAGCACAAAGGACAGTACGAGATCAACACCGGTTCGCCATTCAGTGTGTCGTTGACGATTTCGTGGAAGTTGAGGATGCGAAGTGGATAAGCCCAGGCCTGATCGCCGGCGACGTAACCGATCACCACGTCCCCGTCATCCAGCCAAGTCGCCTCGGTCGCTGGCCCATACTTGGGCTCGTGAATGGGCGGAATGGCATCGAGAAGCCGTTCGATCAATTCGGGTGGTGCCTGGCTCAAAGGCACCGCCCGGTTGACGGGCTGGAAGGTATCAAAATAGACCTGGTCCAATGGCACACTGTGCATCGTGACATCCACGTCTGGAACCTCGGACGGGACTTCGATTTGTGGCTCCGGCGTCGCCGTCACGCTTGGCTCTCGAGTCAGCGTCACCTCAGGGGCTGCCGAAGTGGGCCGCTGGGGGGAAGGAGTCGCCACAGGCGTGCTGGGAGCGGGTGGTCGCGGCGTAGACGTCTCCACGGGTGAAGTAGGTGTCGCCGCAGGTGGGCTTGAAGTGGCCAATGGCCCTGCACCGGCCACGCAGGCAGCCAGCAGGGGAGCCAAAAATATCCACCAGAATCTTCGCATCGTGTATCTCGCCTCTGTCTTTTACTTCCTGACGAGGCGAAGAGGTTCCGTCTTACATCTACCCTGTCCGCTACAGCGTTGTTGGCGAGGTAAGAGTTCGGCGACTCGACTCGTCTAATGCTCTAGGGTTCCCCATGAGGAGGGATGGGGTTCCATTTTGCTGGAGTGATTGCGAGGTCTGAGCTAAACATGTTTAAAAGGATTGTGCGCGCGATTTTCCCTACTCGCCAAGAGGAAACGGCTAAACTGGAATCACAGAAGCTGAGGCAATTGGTGCGAGGGATTGCCACCGCGCGTCCCGACGAAATCGGGTGCGACGACTG
>JAUVPY010000052.1 GCA_030598425.1 Anaerolineae bacterium | reverse complement strand
CATGGTCACCGGCAGGGTGCTTTCGTAACCGAGCATAGTCATACCCAGGCTGTCGCCCACCAACACCATATCGATCCCGGCCTGCTCCTGGAAGTAAGCGGTGGGATAGTCATAGCAGGTGAGCATCGTGATCGGCTCGCCAGCATCCACTTTTCTGAAAAGCGTAGGCAGTGATACTTTCTTTCGTTCAGGCATGATTGATCCTCCTTGAATTTGGTTGTTGACTCGTTGACCTACTGCCTCCTTCTCTCCTAAATTCAACTCATATTCCAACAGCAGAGCCTCACTCTCGAAGCCCAGCCGCCGGTAGAAGGCCTGAGCGTCCGTGTTGTCGTGGTCAGTGCTGACCTCGATCTCGCTGCAACCCCGAGCCCTGGCCCAGTCGAGGACGGCCTGGATGAGGGCGTGCCCAACCCCTTGGCGGCGCGCTCGCTCGTCCACCACGAGTTCCTCGATGAGCGCGCAAGGGCCGGTGTGCCACAGTGTCCACCGTTGGCTGGCACTCAGCAACCCTATCACTTGTCCTACCTCATCTTCAGCCACGAAGATAGCATATTGGGGCAGCTCGATCATAGCCCGAAAGCGATCTTGCACGCCGGGGTCAATGCGCCCTCGAGTGTGTTCAGCCAGTTGAGCCATCAGGCCACCGGCGGCTGGAGCGTCACTTGGGATAGCTGGACGGACTACTGTTTGCATTGTCCCCCCTCTATGCTAAAATAAGCTGGATCACCTGAGATGATCAGGATGCACATAAGGCCCATGAACGAAGAGAGAACTCTGGAACTATACACAATAGGTCATAGCACTCTGGAGATGGACGATTTCTTGGGGCTGCTCAAGGAGAACTATATCCAGGTTCTGGTAGACGTGCGTAGCCAGCCCTACAGCCGCTTTAATCCCCAGTACAATCGTGAGTCGTTCAAACACGCCATGGCCTACGCCAACATTGAATATGTCTTTGCCGGTGAGTACCTCGGTGGTCGCCCCACTGACCCCGCGTGTTACAGGGATGGCGTCGTGCCCGATGGCAAGACCAACTATCTAAAGCTCGTTGACTACCCCGAGGTGATGAAGCGCGAGTGGTATCAGCGCGGCATTGAGCGTCTGCTGGAGATCGCCTGCGAACGACGGACGGCCATTATGTGCAGCGAAGAAGACCCGATGCAGTGTCACCGTCATCATCTGATCACCCAGACACTCTTGAAACAGGGTATAGCTGTCTGGCACATCCGGTCCGATGGGAGGGTCGAAGAAGCCGAACCCCTTCCAGAGGAGATCGAATCGCAGCAATTGTCCCTATTTTAGCTGAATAAAAGCGCCAATGAAAATCTACACCATCGGTTTTACGAAGAAATCGGCTGAGCGATTCTTCAAATTGCTCGAAGAAAACGGAATCGGTAAGCTGATAGACATCCGCTTGAGGCCGGGAGGACAACTGGCCGGCTTCGCCAAACGGGATGACCTCGCCTATTTTCTGCGTGAACTGATCGGTTGCGAGTACCATCACTTCGAGTATTTGGCCCCCTCCGAAGACATCTTAAAAACCTATCGCCAGGACAAGGATTGGGATCGCTACGAACGGCAGTTTGAAGCGTTGATAGACGAACGTGACGTATTGGACCGACTGGATCACGCCTTCTTCGCGGAAGGACCTTGTTGTTTCCTGTGCAGCGAAGATAAGCCAGACCAATGCCACCGCCGACTGGTCGCCGAACGCCTGGCCCGCAGTTGGCCCGACGTGGAGGTGGTTCACCTAACTTAATATCTCAGAAGGGGGGCAGCAATGAAGCAGCAAATCGCCATCACCGACCTCACACGTATGCAAGAGCCCACGGTGTGCATCGCCGGTTATGCCCGAGACGGGAGGTGCATCCGTCCAGTCATCCCCTTCCAGGGTATTGGTGAATGGTTCTTGCATAAGGATGATCGCCTGATCATTCGCCCCTTCGCCGTCGTTGAGTTGGATTTCGTGCGCCACGTGCCGGAAGCGCCACACACGGAAGATTGGGAGATTGACCGTTTCCATCGCAGGTTGGTCACCGCTCAACTGTCCGAAGAGAAGAAACTGAAGCTGTTGGAAAGGTCTGCTAGTGATTCCATGAGCGCGATATTCGGCGCAGAAATCCACGATGACTTTGGCTTTTACGTGAGGGCGGGAGAAGGTGAGCGCTCGCTAGGAACCGTACGCCCCGCCGAGATTATGGCTTTGGTTTATGAGTCCAAGGCCGGTGGCAAATCGGGCTACCGCATTGTTTTTAAGGATCAGACCGCGCAAACTTATCGCCTGGCCATCACCGACTTAGCCTATCGGCACTACCTCGACTATGGTCGAGTCAAACTCAGTTATCCTCTAGATGATCTTACCTCCCAACTGACGCGCTTCTTCAACCGGCACACTACATTCCTTCGTATTGGGCTAGCTCGTCTCTGGGAGAAATACCCCGATCGCTGCTATCTCCAGGTCACCGGTATCCACACTCTTCCTGACTATCTCCGCGGGCGGGCCTTCACGGATTTTGTCGCCTCTCGCGAAGTCGAGGATGCGCAAGAACCATAGATCGTAGGCTACCGTATCAACTTCCGCAAAACTCTTGCATAGACACCGCGGTGTCGGGGAAGGTCTTTAACAGTTGTTGATCCTCGGTTACGTATGGCACGCTCATTTCCATAGCCAACGCAACATACTGGGCATCGTAGGCGCTGATGTTGTGTTGGCTGGCCAGGCGCAGCGCCTGCGGCATATTTACCTCTCGCTCACCAGGGCTGAACAAGAGAGTGCTCTTGTGCCAGATGTCTATGGCTTCATCAATCTCGATCCCACCGTGGCGCACAAATGTGACCAGGACGTTGAGGAATTCATGACGCCACAGAAAAGGTACGAACCAGTTTGGATCTTGGCGGAAGGTTCGCTGCGCCGTCGCCGTTTTTTCGCCTTCAATCATCAAGTAGACGACGACATTGGTGTCTGCCACGATCATTGGCGCCCCTCGCGCCTGGCCTGGTCTATCCATTCATCTGTGAGCTGAAAGTGTCCCTTGTATGGTGCGGGTGGTTCATTGTTTTGCACCGCACTCGTATCCTTTAGAGCCGTCTCCAATATGACTAGCGTTTCCTTGGTCAAGCTGCGTCGGTTCCTGGCAGCACGTTCCTTTAGTTTCTGGTGCAGGTCGTCTGGCAAGTCTCTAATCAATAGGCCGGGCATATCGTAACCTCCTGACAGATAACATTATGCTATCGGAATGATAGCACTTTGGAGGTTTTCTGTCAAGTGTCCATCAGCGATCCCGAGTCCCTATACCGGCTCAAACCGCGCCTGAAAAAAGCGCAGGTACTTGGGCTCATACACGAACTTCAACCCCCGCGCTTTTTCCCGATTTTCATACACTTCCAAAACCGATTCGGCCACCACGTCCATATGGGCCTGAGTGTACACCCGTCGTGGGATGGTCAGTCGCACCATTTCCAGTTTGGGCCAGCGGTGATCGTCCGTGTTGGGATCGCGCCCGGCCGAGACGATGCCCCGCTCCATGCTACGCACACCCGAGTCGACGTATAAGTCGGCAGCCAGCGCCTGGGCTGGGAATTGGTCTTGCGGGATGTGTTCATAGATGGCCCGGGCGTCGAGGAAGATCGCGTGTCCGCCGATGGGCCGCACGACCGGAATGCCCCAGTCGATGAGGTGCTGTCCCAAATATTCCACCTGCCCGATCCGGGCGCGGATGTGGTCATCGTCCACGCTTTCCACGACGCCCCGCGCCATAGCCTCTAAATCGCGCCCGGCCAGCCCGCCGTAGGTGTGCAACCCTTCATATATTACCACCATATTGCGCGCTTCCTCAAACAGCCCCTCATCGTTGGTTGCTAGCCAGCCACCGATATTGACCAAGGAGTCCTTCTTGGCACTCATTGTGCAACTATCGGTATAGGAGCAATACTCTTTTAGAATCTCGGCCACCGTCTTGTCTTTGTAACCTGCTTCGCGTTGCTGGATAAAATAGGCGTTTTCGATGGCTCGTGTGGCGTCGAGCACAATCGGGATGTCGAACTTGTCGCACAACTGGCGCAGCGCCCGCATGTTGGCCATGGATTGCGGCTGACCACCGGCCATATTCACCGTGCCTGCCACGGCGACGTAGGGGATCTTGTCGGCGTCGACCTCATCGATTAGCCTTTGCAGCTTGTCCAGGTCCACATCCCCTTTAAAGGGATGCTCATCAGCAGGGTTGTGGGCTTCGTCGATGATGACGTCCACGAAGGTGCCGCCGGCCAGTTCCTGGTGCAGGCGTGTGGTAGTGAAATACATGTTACCCGGTACCCGGTCGCCCTCCTTGATCATGACCTGTGACAAAATGTGCTCGGCGCCTCGGCCCTGGTGCGTGGGGACGACGTACCGGTAGCCATAGTATTCGGTGATAGCTTCCCACAGGTGGTAGAAGTTCCTGCTACCGGCATAGGCTTCGTCACCCAACATCATGCCGGCCCATTGGTTGTCGCTCATAGCGCTGGTGCCGCTGTCGGTCAACAGGTCGATGTACACATCCTCGGAGCGGAGAAGAAAGGTGTTGTACCCGGCTTCGGCTATGCACCTCTCACGGTACTCGCGGGTCGTCATACGGATCGGCTCGACCACTTTTACTTTCCAAGGTTCGGCCCAGGATCTTCGTGTCGGTTTGGAGTATGGCATCGTCTAAATCCTCCTTGTTGTGGCAAGGCCAAAGCAGCCCCCAAGAATACGTAGAGCGTGCTCGTGATGTGTGAGGCGTGACCCGCGAACCGCGAACTCACGGATCACGCCTCACACATCACGAGTCACGTTTCACGCCGGGCACGGAATGTCTCATAATCGACTCCCTCTGCCCACAGCGCTTCGAAGGCCACTTTTAGAGCCTTGGCCATACTGGTGTGCTCGATAACCAGGCAGGTCAGGTTCGACTGTCCACTGACCGGGTCTCGCAACAGAATCACGGCGATGCGCTCGTCGTACAGGTTCACTTTGAGCGGCACCTCTGGAACGAAGCGCATTTTTTCGCCCAGCGCGTGAAACTGGCGAACGAGATCATAGGACCTCGGATCATCTGCAATTCCCTCCTCGAATACACCGCGCCGTGTGATGCGGCCCGCCACGGCTTGCGCTTCGGCGACGTTCTCCTTGATGCTGGCTACCAGCGGCTGTTTGAAGAGCATCAGGATCTCTTGCGCTGCCTGGCGCGACAAGGTCATCACCCGGTCTGCAACTTGGAGGCGGTCGGTGAGAACCTCGATGTAGCCGAGAGGGGCCACTTCTTCCTGTCCCTTAGAGAATATTTGGTTGAGAGCGGGCAGCACAGCGTTCAGCATCCCCGTACGGTATTGATTCTCCAACGCTTGCTGTTCTCGGTAGGCGGCCAAAAGAGTCGGCAAAGCGACCGAAGGATCTACTGCGCTGTACGTGCGCTTGCGCTCGCCTGGGCGCTCCACGCAGAGTCCTTTTGCAGCCAGGCTATCTAGCACATCGTAAACCCGTTGGCGGGGCACACCAGCATACGTTGCAATCTCCGTAGCGGTGAATTGATTTCGCCCCAACAGGCTCACATAGACTGCTGCTTCGTATCGGTTGAGTCCCAGGGTGGTCAGTTGCGTTTCGAGAGGGATGTCGTTCATTGGCGCTATTGTCACCACGTTGTAGTGGTGACAATAGTATACCACACCATAGACCCATTGTCAATACCCCCATGCTGCGTTATAATCGAGGGTAGCAATCCTGTTATTCCTGGCTGGAGTCTACTTGTGCCGGTTTCCCCTGAGTTATTGGCCGCATTGGCTGCATACTCACCCCAACCGTTGGTCAGGCTATTGCGCGATGATCCCTACCGTGACTGGGTCGGTTATGCGCGCCAGCAGCCGGCGGCGGTGCTCTTTGCCGACTTGGTCGGTTTCACGCCAATGACCGAGCTCCTCACTGCCCAGGGGCGAGAGGGGGCGGAGGAGCTAACGCGCATCCTCGATCAGGTTTTCACGGCCCTCATTGCCACCTGCGAGGAGTATGGTGGCGTGGTGGGTAAGTTCGTAGGCGATGCCCTGACGGTGTACTGGGCGGTGGAGTCGGATGCTGAGCTACCGTCAGCGATCCAGTCTGCTCTGACGTGTGGCCTGACGTTGCAGTCCCAAATGGAGACGTTTGCGCGAGTGCCGACGACTGTCGGCTCCTTCCGATTGGCTATGCGCGTCGGCGTGGCGGCTGGTGTGATTGAGCTCCGTGTTGTCGGCGACCCCATGGTGGGATTGGAGGCGTTGGTATTGGGACGGCCGCTTCACGCTGCCGCCCAGGCTCAAAGGGTGGCGAAACCTGGTCAGGTAGCTGCGCATCCCTCGGTCTCTTCTGAAGCTATAGGCCACGAGCGGAATGGCATGCTGGTGGTCGAAGGCCTGGTCAATCGCGCCCTCCTCCGTCCGCTGATGCCTCTGACCTGGGAATCAGTCACCAATCCAGATGATGTGGCTGATCTTATTGCTCGCTTCCTGCCGTCGGCTTTGGCAGAGCGTGTTTTGTTGGGGCAGGGTGCTTTTGCGGCCGACTTGCGTCGTGTTACCAGCGTCTTTGCTGGCCTGGAGGGTGAGCGAGTTGAGTTGGGTGACGCTTTCACCGTCGCACAGCGCGTGGTTTCCGCCGCGGGGGGACGGGTCAATCGTGTCAGCGTGGATGATAAAGGAACTATGATCCATCTGCTTTTTGGCGCACCCTCAGCCAACGAAGACGATGCCGCCCGCGCTGTGTGGGCTGCGCAGTTGCTCTGGGCCGAACTGACCGGGCAGCACAACGTCAGCGCTATACAGGTCGGGGTGGCCACAGGGGGGGTATATGCGGGGCCGGTGGGTGGCCCGACGCGACGCGAGTACACCGTAATGGGGGATGCGGTCAATCTATCGGCGCGACTTATGCAGGTTGCCCAGCCTGGTCAGGTGGTGTGCGACTCGCCCACCGTGGAAGAGGCGCCAGGTAGCTTTGTTTGGGAACGGTTGCCTCCAGTCATGGTAAAAGGCAAGTCTCGACCGGTAGAAGCCTGGTTGGTCGGCGAGGCCCAGGGCATTGGTAAGACTGCGCCACGCCAGGGACCGCTTCTTGGGCGTGAGTCAGAGCTGGTGAGTCTGAGACGAATTCTGGAGCGGGCGCGCCAGGGTCGGGGACAGATCGTCTCCTTGACCGGCGAAGGAGGTATTGGCAAAAGCCGTCTATTGCAGGCATGGTTGGCGGAAGCTTTTGTGCAGGGCTGGTGGGCCGTCACCGGGCAGGCGGTCGTCACCGGGCGCGAGGTGCCTTACCTGTCTTGGCATGCGCTGGCAACCGAGATTCTGGCATGTTCGCCTGATGCGGATGTCCCGCGGCTGACCGACGCGGCCGTCGGCGCGCTGGAGCTTCTAGACCCTAGCCAGGCGGATCATTGGCCAGTGCTGGGTGACCTGCTAGGGGTACCCTTTCCAGATACTCCTCTCACCCGAGGGATGCAAGCGGCCAAGCGTCGGCAGGTACTAGTCGACTTGGTCACCCGCTGGATAAAGGTTCAGTCGGTTCAGACTCCACTGCTCCTGGCTTTAGAGGACGCCCAGTGGGCTGATGAGGCGTCCGTCGAATTGGCGCTGGAGCTGGCTCGGGTTGCGACCAGCCTGCCGGCGGAGTCATCGAAAGGTGTCGTCATCTTGTTGGTTCATCGCCCGTTGCCGCTGCCCATATCGACGGCCTGGCAGACCCTGAAACAAATGACGACTGAGAACATTACCTTGGGTGAACTGTCGCCTGAGGCAATATGCGAGCTGGCCGCTAACCGGCTCGGAGTGTCGTCCATACCCAACCGCCTGGCCGCTCTGATGGTAAGCAGAACACAAGGCCACCCCTTCTTTGCTGAGGAATTGTGTCAGACTTTGCAGGAGCAGGGCCTGGTGCGAGTCCTCGATGGACAAGTGCAGCTTTCACCTGATTTGTCATCGGCGGCCGTCCCCACCAGTGTCGAGGACTTGGTGCAGAGTCGAATTGACCGCTTGGATGAGTCAACGCGGCTCACGTTAAAGGTGGCAGCCGTGCTGGGGACTTCAGTGCCGTTCGACGCATTGTTAGGCAGCTATCCGCTTCAAATTGAGCCGCTCACCCTGCGCCAGCATCTGGCCACGCTAGAACGTCTAGGATTGCTACCGGTGGAGACAGCCACCCCACTCATCCATCGGTTCAAACATACCATTACCCAGCAGGTGACCTATCATTCGCTGTTGTCGGCGCAGCGTCGTGATCTTCATGGGCGGGTTGCCCGCTTTTTTGAGAAAACCATGGGCGATGCCCAGGGAAGTGCGATTGATCTTCTTGCCTATCATTATGCACGTAGTGATTACCAGGCTGAAGCCGTTCGATACTTACGGCTAGCCGGTGAGCAAGCTACCCGGCAAGCCGCATATGCCGTCGCTATTGATTACTTCAGCCAGGCCCTTGAGCGGGTCGGTGCGAAGGGCCATGCGGACCGCTGTGCCATATTGGAGGCGCGCGAGCAAATCTGGCGTGCCCTGGGCGATTTGACGGCACGCCAGGATGACCTTGAGGCGTTGGAGGCAGCGGCTGAGGCCTGGGAGGATCCATTGTGGCAAACTAGGGCTACCTTCCGGCGTGCGGTGTTTGCCTACGATCAAGGCGACTATCAGACAGCCGACGCTTGTCTCCAACGAGTCATTGGCCAGGCGGCCACCTTAGCCGATGACCGCCTGATGGGACTGGCACTTCTGGAGCGAGGTAATGTCTTGTCCGGTTGGAGTCGCTACGAAGACGCGCTTATCTGCTACGAAGTGGCGGCCGAAATGTTCGATCGACGGAAGTCAATTGGTCTCCAAGCCGAAGCCGTACGCAAACGTGCGGAAATGCAGCGTCACGTTGGAGATTGGGTTGGGGCATTGGTCTCATATGAAGAGGCAGAGTATTTGTCGGAAGAGGCTGGTGATCAAGCTGGGGTAGCTCTGCAGCGAGTGGATCAGGCCATTCTGTTTATGCAACTCGGCATGTTTGAAGAGGCGGAACGAGACCTACTTGCAGCCTGGGGGTGGGCGGAACAGGTGAATCATCGTTATATCCTGATGACAAGTGGAGCTGCTCTGGGGGAGCTCTACTGGAATCTGAAGCAGAGCGAGGAGGCCTGGCCCTATCTACTCATCGCCCATGCCCTTAGTGAGGAACAAGACAATCCTTACCATCGGATGCAGATTTTGTTGGTTGGTTCGGCTATGCTGTTGGACGGTGGAAAGAATGATGAGGCTCTGGTTGGGGCGCAAGAAGCCCGGTCGCTGGCAGCTCAGATAGAGTCGGCTGAAGGCGAAGTGCGGGCCATGGCGCTGGAGATCGAAGCCACGGCCCGGCAGAACCCGGGCGCGGCCGCTCACGGCGCGTGGGCGGCGCTGGATAGGTTGGAAGGGGCAGATGAGACATTGCGCTCTCTCCCATCCCTCTACCTAGCTTTGGCGCACGCCTTCGCCGCAAGCGGGGATCAGAAAGCCGTTCGCACTATGCTGCGTCAGGCCCGTCTGTTGGTGGCTGAGCAGTCCAACCGCGTTCATCCGGCTACCTTACGTGATAGCTTTCTGCGTAATTCGCGCGTCAACCGCGAGATTAAGGCATTGTGGGATTGGCTGGAGTCGGACAATCAGTCGTTACAGACCTAGGTAGGGGGACAAGCAATATGCATACATCGCCACGTTTGCTTGATCGCGTTGCTATCGTCACCGGTGGCGGAAGAGGCATCGGTAAAGCGGTTGCCTTGGCCTACGCACGTGAGGGATCAGACGTT
>JAUVPY010000371.1 GCA_030598425.1 Anaerolineae bacterium | reverse complement strand
CATCCATATACAGGCTCATATAATGCTTCTGCGAGGCAAACGAACAGAGCACGTCGTCAAGTTCGTACGTTGGCATGCGATACCTCATAGTTTCCACCACATCGGGCACGGCGTCGAAGACCAAGTCTCTCAACTGCTCCAAAGCAGCTCGCCTGTCGGTTCCCAGGCCGCTCAAGTAAGCGTCGACTTCCATGTTCTTTCCGGTCATGCGTCATCCTCCTTATTGGGCCAGCGAAACAGCTTCTTTGGCTCGGGCTGTCTTGGTCTCCCACGCTTGCCGGAAGGCCAGGCCGGAGACATAGGCGTATCCCCCGGCATACATGACCAGCCAGGGAACCAGCCACCAAACCCCCTGGCTGATGGTCCACACTAAGAGAGTAAACGCATACAGTGCCAACAGCAACTCCAGTCAGGCGGCCGGGTCGCGGGGCAGCGCGTAGGTGCTGGTCTGCCACGTGGTGGATCCATCAGTTACGGTGAACTTGGGCGTACGCTTGAATTCGCTGTCAATGCCTAAGGCGGCCTCCAAACCAGCCCGGGTGTTGTTGACCGCCAGGCCGGTGCCCAAGGCAACCAGAACGGCCAGTCGGCCCAAGCGGGCGGGGGGCGACAGGCTCCTGTTTCGCATTGCCGTCCAATACAACAGCGGAGGTCCTATGGCGCTGAGGGTGAAGAAGGGCGTCAGTACTAAAGCGGGGCTGTCAGATAGCGTCATAGGTAGGATCAGGATCAAGTTCACCTTCTTACTTGCTTTTAAACCATCTCCTGCACCTCGGCAAAGGTATAGTCGAGGATTTCTAGAGCCTGGTCCACGTCGTCCTTGGTGGCGACCAGGGGCGGTGAGATGCGCAGCGCGTTGCCGTAGAGGCCCCCCTTGCCGATGAGGAGCCCGCGCTCCCGGGTCGCTTCGAAGAGATGGGCAATTTCTTTGCCGGCTGGTTCCTTGGTCTCCCGATCGCGAACCATCTCCACCCCTTGCATCAGCCCCATTCCCCGCACATCGCCGATGAGCGGGTACTTTTCGCCGAGCGCTTCGAGCCCCTGGCGCAAGTGAGTGCCTACCTCCTCCACGTGGTCAGGTGAGGCCTCTTCTTCCATCACCTGGATGGTTGCCAGGGCGGCGGCGCAGGAGACAGGGTTGCCGCCGAAGGTCGAGATGGTCAGCCCCTCCAGCTTGCTGGCCACTTCGGGTGTAGCGATGGTGACGCCTATTGGCGAGCCATTAGCGATGCCCTTAGCCATGGTCATGATGTCCGGCTCCACGTCCCAATGTTGGATGCCGAACCAGTGTTTTCCAGTGCGCCCAAAACCGGTCTGGACCTCATCGCAGATGAAGAGTCCTCCATATCGGCGGATGATGTTTGTCGCGATCTCAAAGTACTCCGGCGGGGCGGTGACAAAGCCACCTACCCCCTGAATTGGCTCCGCCAAGAAGGCAGCCACGCGCCCTGAGGTGGTGGTCTGGATGAGGTCCTCGATGTCCTCAGCACATGCGATGCCGCACGCCGGGTAGGTCAGCTTGAGGGGGCAGCGGTAACAATAGGGATTCATCGCGTGCTTGATCCCAAGGATCTGGGTGCCACCGATT
The DNA here is from genome assembly GCA_030598425.1 of Anaerolineae bacterium. GTDB lineage: Bacteria > Chloroflexota > Anaerolineae > 4572-78 > NAK82 > JAUVPY01. The sequence continues at coordinate 2,337 of JAUVPY010000371.1, read as the reverse complement.
CGCCAGGCTGACTGGCCGGTAAGGCTCATAGCCAACGCCGATCGGCCGCTGTAACCGTGCCGAAGGGCGATGACTTCCTGCGCGCCGGTGGCCGCTTTGGCCAGCATCACCGCCGTTTCGTTGGCCTCGGTGCCGCTGTTGAGGATATACGAAGTCTGCAACCTCCCAGGGGTGATCTGGGCCAGTTTCTCGGCCAGGTCCACGTGATTCTCGTGGGGGTAAAGGGTGGAAGTGTGAACCAACGTCTGGACCTGCCGTGTCAGCGCTTCAGTGACTTTGGGGTGACAGTGTCCCACGCTGACCGTAAGGATTCCTCCGAAGAAGTCGAGATATCGATTGCCTTCAACATCGTAGAGGTACATCCCATCGCCCCGGGCCAGGGGGAGTGGTTGGCCGTAAAGAGTCATGTGGCTGGGCCACAGGTATTTTTGTTGATTCTCAAGGATTGCTTGAGTATCCACGTTTGTCCCCCATATGGTGTCGCGTACTGAGTGTTCAGTACGGGTTAGTCCTCGTACTCGATGTGTGTTACCTCATCCCCCCCGCCACCTGGTGCGTAAACGATCCCTGTCTCAAATGCCTGGGCCGTATACTTGATCCCCGCGTGCTCGAAGGAAAAATCTTGCGATCGGCGCCTGCCCAGGCCGTGCTCGCGGGCATAACGATAGTATTTCCCTCTGGGGCTGCGTGCGGCCAGGTGCGATTGAGTTGCCTCGACGAGAGCCTGGTGCAGTGTTATCGCCTCTGGCTCAGGCGGGATCTCCGGGTCTTCTTCATCCGGAGGAGGCAGGGTCGGCTCCTCCGGTCCGGCCGGTTCGGGTGTCTCATCCACTGGGGTCAGCACGACTGTCTCTGTTTCCTCTTCCACCATTTGGAAGGTGAGGCGAAACGCCGTGTTGGTCCAGGCGTTGGGAACCTCTTCCGAGCCTAATCCGATGCCGGACACTTGCTCGGAGGGATGGCCGCCTTCAGTCATCCTTACCGTATAGGTTCCCAGCATGCCATACATGGTGTAGTTGCCCCAATAGCCGTCGATAGGCCCCTTGGTCACCACGGGATCTTCGGCGCCGGGGCGCGCAACGACGAAGGCGGCGTTTTCTAAGGGGTTGCCATCTATGTCCAAGGCCCTAACGAAAATCTGAGATGCGCCGGCCGCTTCCTCTACACCCAACCACCTGGCTTCTGCCAATTCCCAACGAGGGCCAGTGGCTGCCGCTGAGAATTCGCCAAGTGGCTCGAGCTTGACACCCTGCCCCAGAAAGTTCAATCTGTAATCCCAGTTGCGGCCTAATGTGTCGGAGTTTGGAACCTTCTGCCACGGTGGGGCCAGCGGCCCGTCTTGGCGCACGCGCGATGGCAGATCTCTTAGCATCTGCACCACGGGCAGTTCCCCATTTAGCCCCCACTCTTCATCGTACTTGTGGGTAAACCACGGCCCCTGGTTCTCGGCTGGCGCCGCAAACACATCAATTCGTTGCGCAGCGATCAGCCACGGCATCATCGCGAAATAGTAGTCGGGGACCTTTTTACCCAGGACCTCGCGGTCGCCTTGCATAAACTCGAACATCTCCAGGTTCAACTGGCCGGTCGCCTGGGGGGTGGGCTTGGGATAACGTGGATCGTCCCCAGCCGTCGTGCCTGCTCGCTGTGCTACGTTGTAGCCCCCTTCCGTCGTCAGGATGGGAATCGAGTGACCGGCAGCGCGGACGATGTAGGCATTCAGTTGCTCAAACGCGCGGAAACAGGTAGCATCGGTCATAATGTCGGCATCGGGGTTGGTGAGTTCCTTGCGCGCTTTGTTTACCTCTTTCCAACCGATTTCCCACGCCCACCGGCCACCTGCGGCGTGCCATTCCTCCTCGGTGATGGCCGGCTCGCCGTGCACGTTGATCGAGTCGTTGGGATACTCCAAGGGACGTGCCAGGCAGTAATTGTGTAGGGCGGCCCAGGCGCCCCCATCCAGAATGTCGCGCCGTCCGCGGTCGACAAGCGTCTTGAAGGGGTCTCTTAAGGTCCCCACCCCAAAGGCGGGCATGGCCGGGTAGCCTCCTTCCTCCAAGACAATGTCGGCGTCAGCCATAAAGTTATCCACCACAATGTCCAGCCAGTTGGTGGGTTTGCTGCCACCTTTCCACTCCAGATCCAGATCTGGCTCGTTGTTGGTCTCAAAGTACATAGCGCCAACTTCCACATAGTGCCTCACGGCCTCGCGTCCGCGCTGCCCAATGTTTCCTGGGTTCTGCTCCGGCCAATAGAGGCGGACGACCGGCATAATCCCCAGGCCAACCAGCCGGCGGGCCACGGGCAAGGCTGAGCCGCCCCCGTCGTCAATGATCT
>JAUVPY010000091.1 GCA_030598425.1 Anaerolineae bacterium | reverse complement strand
GTGGTCGGTACCAGGACGGCTACCTGCAGGCTGTCCATCGTTGCCTTAAAGGCCGCGCGCAAGGCCACCTCAGTTTTGCCATAGCCGACATCACCGCAAATCAGACGGTCCATCGGCTTGGGCTTTTCCATGTCCCCCTTCACTTGTTCTATGGCACGCAGTTGATCCTCGGTTTCGACGTAAGAGAAGGCCGCTTCCAGTTCTTGCTGCCAAGAGGTGTCGCCAGAAAAGGGATGTCCTGTCGCGATCTCGCGGGCGGCATAGATTTCCAATAATTCGGAGGCGATTTCCTCGACAGCTCGCTTGGCTCGCCGCTTGACTGTATTCCAATCCGCAGTGCCCAGTCTATGGAGATGCGGGGAACGGTCGTCGACGCCTACGTAGCGCGACAGGCGGTCGGCCTGGTGAATGGGCACGTAAAGCTTGTCGTTTTCGGCATAGTCGACTTGCAAGTACTCACGTTCCACGCCCTCCAGGTCGAGCTTTACCAGGCCGCGGAAGAGTCCAATGCCGTGCTCGATGTGGACGACGTAATCGCCCGGCTTCACATCGGCGAAGAAGCTCTCGGGCGTGACCGCACGCTGAACTCTGGGGCGGCGGCGCGGTTCTGGTTTGTGGTAGCCGAAAATCTCCGCGTCGGTCAGCAAGGTGCAGATAAAGTGGGGATGGTCGGAAGGCCAGGAGACCGACAAATCGTCCTTCTTGCTGCCGTCTGTACTCAATATCCAACCTGCTGTTAGCGAGCCTCGCACAATGCTTATGCTGCCCGACGGCGGTAAGCGGTTGTAGTCACCCTCGGATGGGTCAGATGAAGACTCGACCAGTTCCCCCCCCGATGGGATGGCTGTACCTTGGACGTGTGGGATGTCCCGTTCTGCCAGCAAGTCGGCCAGGCGAGCTGCTTGGCGACTGACCAGTACTACCCGTTCGCCTGACCCTCGCCGTTCAACTAAGTCGTCGATGAGCCGCTTCACCTGGCCGCCGTAGACCGGGGGCTGGGTAAACCCGTAGCTGCTCTTCTCTGATGGGGTGTCTGTTGCGGAGTCATTGGATGGCGAGTCGAGCAATGGTGTGACGTGGCCAGGCCAGAGCGTGTGTCCCAGCGTTAGATGAGGGAGACGGTGCATTTCGGTTGTCAGTTCTGCCTGTGTGAAATAGGGACGAGGCCAATCGGTCGGCAGTTCACCTTGCTGCCGCAGATCATCTTCCAGTTCGGTTGCTTGCTGCTCCAGCTCGTTGACAACGGTGGTTAGCTCGGCTGGATCTTCGATGATTAACAGGCCGTCAGTCGGCAAATAGTCCAAAGCCGAAGCCGGCTGCGGGTAGAAGAACGGGAGGTAAAACTCAATGCCTCGAAAGCTCTCGGAGTTGCTCAGGCGCACCACGTCTTCTTCGAAACCCATTTGAGCGACGGGGTGACAGGAAGAGAAATCGAGTTGCTGGATGTCCTCAGCAGCAGACGGTGCTATGCGCGTGAGCGCCTCGTGGGCAGGTATGACATCGAAGGCGGTAATGCGCTCCTCCGAGCGCTGGGTAAGAGGATCAAAAGTTCGAAGCGAGTCGACTTCATCGCCGAAGAGTTCTATCCTAATAGGGAGCGGCTGGTTGGGTGGGAATATGTCAAGGATACCACCCCGCCGGCTGAAGTAGCCTGGCTCTTCGACGACGGTGCCCGCGCCGTAACCGTTGTCCAGCCAGCCATCGAGCAGATCATTGAGAACAATTCGTTGTCCCACCTTCAAAGTGCTGAGTCCAGCGTGAAAGTCGGTCGGAGGCACGGTTTTGTGCATCAGCGCGCGGGTAGAGGTTACGACTAAGGGAGGGGGGGTGCCGTTTGGGGCGCTATTGAGCAGCGCTGCCAACGCAGACACGCGTTCCCGAACAGTGTCGCGTCCCCAGGCGACTCGTTCATACGGCAAAGCGTCGGGATCAGGCAGGCGTAAGACAGCGGCCGGATGGGGCGACCAGGCGCGTATTTGACGGGCTAGCTCTCGCGCCCGGTCCGCGCGGGCGACGATCACTAAGATCGGACGCTGAGTGTGGGCATGCAAGGCTGCCAGCACGGTTGGACGGGCTGCCGATAACACTCCGAGGGGAGTCTCAGTAAGTCGTGGGGCGCTATCGGCCAGCGCGTCGGAAACCTCGCGATAGGCTGGTATCTCCTTGAGCAGAGCTAGCAGGCTGGAAAGGTTCAATCTGAAATCCCTATTTCTAATCCTTTAATTGAAACGGTTCATTGCCATTTCAAAGCCGTCACTAAGGGCAACACAAATAGCCTCGGCAGCCTGTTGAAAGGTGTGCTCCATAATCAGTTGTTCGTCGTCCCTGAAGTCTTGCAAAACATAAGCTTCAGGTGGCATACGACCGGGTGGTCGGCCAATGCCGATCCGCATCCGGGGGAAATCACGGGTGTTCAGACAGGCGACGATGTTGGCCACCCCTTTATGTCCCCCAGCCCCTCCCTTCAGGCGTAGACGCAGTGATCCCAGCGGTAGGTCCAGATCATCGAAGATGATCAGAACTTGCTCGGATCGCACTTTGAAAAAACGGGTCAGGCCCCCCACCGCTTCGCCGCTCCGATTCATATACGTCTGTGGCTTGACTAGCGCGACCCGAACGCCTTCGATGTGCCCGTGAGCTACGTATGCGCGATTTCGCCGCTGGTCGAAACGCAGGTCGTTGGCGGCAGCCAGTCGCTCTACTGCCTGGAAGCCGACGTTATGGCGGTTGCCAGCGTACTTACGTCCAGGGTTACCCAACCCGACTATCAACCATTCGACGGGGCCCGTAGGGTCACTGGGTCTGCGCCGGCCAAACAAGCGAAATGAGAGCGACATTCGCCATCCCTATCCCCGGCCAAGAATGGCGTAAATGAGGTTGCGTAGAGCGGCCAGAAGGCCAAACACCAGAAAGACCCCCAGACTGATCCCGGCCCCGTAGAGACACGCAGTTTGCAGGGACGTGGTGTCGAGGTTAAGGCTGATCCTCTCCTCGGCTGGCGTTGGTAGTGGGGTGATGCGAGTTGGCACTGGGGTAACCGCGCCGGTGGGCAGAGCTGGCTGGTCGATGATGATGGTGGGGGTCGGCGGCAGGGGGGTGGGGCTGATAGTTGGCGTGGGCGATGCAGACGGCGTAGGCGTCTCTGTAGGCTGAGCGTTGGCAACTACCACCTGCACCACGGAGTATTCGCTGTAATTGCCGTCTAGTCGAACCACGCGCAGGCGCAGCGTATAGCTGCCGTCAGGTACCTGGGTAGTGTCCCACAATTCTAACTGGCCATCCACAACCTGCTCCTCGTGGATAGCCCCGATAATGGCGAAGTTCTCGTCGATGGGTGGCTCGTGGGCGACTTCCACCTTATAAAACTGAAACTGGGGGTGCGTGGCGCTGCCCAGAATAGACACTTGCCCTCGAACAATGGCGTTGTTTTGTGGCGACGTGATAAGGGATAAGTCACCCTGCACCGGTGGCGCGGCCAGCGCGCCTCTCCAAACCATAGCCGACAGGCCGGTGAGAATGAGGGCGGTTAGAATCAATGGCCAGGTTCGTTTCATAAGTGATATACCTCGGCTATTACGACATCTCCCCCCACAATTTCTGGGCCTTACCGTTGCTCTACCTCGTCCAGCTTTAAGGAGATGACGCGTGACACTGAGTCATCTCCCATCGAGACACCGTATATGGTGTTAGCTGCTTCGATGGTGCGGCGGTTATGGGTGATGACAATGATTTGGATTTCTTCCGCTAGTTTCTGCAGCTCCTGCCGGAAGCGGCCCACGTTAACCTCGTCTAGCATAGCGTCCACTTCGTCCAGGACACAGAAAGGAGTAGGGCTCACTTTTAGCAATGAGAAGATGAGCGCCGCTGCCGTCAGTGCTCGCTCGCCGCCAGAGAGCATATTCAGGCTTTGGAGGCGTTTGCCGGGCGGACGAGCGCTGATATCGATCCCGGTGTCTGTGAGGTTCTCCGGATCGGTCAACACGAGTTGTGCCTCACCGCCGTCAAAAAGCTGCTTAAAATAGTTTCTGAATTCCTTGGCCACGGCCTCAAACGTCTTCGAAAACTCTTTCTCCATCAGCCGATCCAGTTCGGCTATGACTTGGCGCAGGTCGGCGGCTGCCTGCTCCAAATCGGTCATCTGGCTCGTGAGAAACTCATGCCGGGCGCTCAGTTCTTCGAACTCTTTGGGCGCGTCAGGGTTTACCGACCCCAGTCGGCCGAGCTGGACTCTGAGCCGTCGTACGTCATTCTCAACGCCTTCAGGCAGCTCTTCCACCACCGGCAACTGGGAGATCAGAGGGTGAAGCGGTAGATAGGGCTGGCCTATCTGATCTTCGCTGAGCTCCATTTCTACCAGGCCCAGGTCGTCCTCAATCTGGCGGCGCAACATATCTAACTCGTCCTGGCGACGACCGTGTTCCAGGGCAAGGCGACTGTGTTCGGTCTCCAGCCGATGGCGTGTTTCTCGGCCTCGGCCCTCCTCGGCTTCGAGCGTTGTTTGCTGCTCTTCTAACCCAGACAGTTGCTCTTCTGCCGGATCAATGCGTTCGGCTATTTCCACGATTTGATCGTTGAGCAGGCTGACTTGATCACGCTGGGTGGTCAAACGGGCCAGCAGCGTTTCGCGCTCCTGCAATAGCTCGTCAGCTCGCCGTTCCTTGGTCTTAATGCGCGCATTGAGTTCTGCCAGGTTTGCTTCGTGGCTTCCAAGTGTGGCGCGATGACTGTCTTGCCGTCCTTCGATGACGGCCAGTTCGGTCTGAGCCTGGCTCAATTCGGTCAGCAATGCCTCGGCTGTGAGAGTCGATGCCTGTTTCGCCAGCTCTCGTGCTCGCTCTTGAGCTTGAGTCTGTGCTGCCCGAAAGTCTTCGATCTCTGCCCGGAGTCGCTCTTCACTTTGGTCGAGGTTGGCGAGCTCGGCATCCAGGCGTTCGAGTAGGCTGTGTTGCCATTGGATGGCCTCCTCCGCGCGCTCGTTCTCGCGGTCTAGAGACTCTCGCTCCTGGTTAAGGCTTGATTGAGTTGCCTGTAGCTTCGCCTGGCGCTGGGCCAGCTCCTCCAGCCTTGATTGATGTTCGGTCTGAACGTGCTGATTTTGTTCCAAACTGGCCTGAAGGGCTTGGCGCTGTGATTCCTGCTCGGCGATGGTGGCTGGCAGCTCTCGCCATTCGCGCTCGCGGGCTAGAAAACCGCCGCCAGCCTTATCACGACTCACGCTCCCACCGCTCACACTGCCGCCGGAGCGGACCAACTCCCCAGGGCGCGTGACAATCTGGAATCCGCCGCGCATATCCGAAAAAGCACGCCGGGCCGCTGCTAGGTCCTCCACCACCAAGGTGCGTCCCAGCAACAGCCGGGTGACCTGGGCCAGCCGCTCATCGCAGGTCACCAGGTCAGAGGCGATACCCAGCACTCCCTTTGTTTCAGGCGGCCTGATGGGCTCAGAGGGATGAATGGTGTCCAGAGGCAGGAAGGTAGCGCGTCCGCCTTGAGTGGCTTTCAGGTGAGCGATGGCTGTTTCAGCGTCGGCCCAGGTTTCGACTACAACGTCTTGGAGATGTCCGCCCAGAGCGGTCTCGATGGCAGTTTCTAGGTCGCTGGGCACCCGCAGCAGGTGGGCAACTGTGCCGACCACGCCTGGCAGGGTCGCTTCGTCGTGCGCCGCCTTGAGGACAGCGCGCACTCCTTCGTAAAATCCAGCCAGGTCCTGCTGCATCCTGGAGAGCAGGTCCTGCCGGGCGCGGAGGGTATCCTGACGGCGTTGGCAGGCGGCGATTTCTACTTCCAACTCACCCGCCTCGGCGCTCAGATTCTGGATGGCTGTTAATCGCTCTTTTTTCTGTGTCTCAAGGCCGCCCAGATCGGCGATTAGACTCTGAAGTAGCCCTTCTTTTTCAGCAAGTTGCTCTCTGAGCGTCTCTTGACTCTGGCGATGGACAGTTATGACTCCTTGGTTCTCTTCGGCTTCGCGGCCCAGTTGTGTCCGCCGTTCGCCCAATTGTGCCAGCCGAGCTTGGTGGCCAGCGATACGATCGGCCAGATCTCGTGTCTCCCTTTCGACCTGAGACTGCTGGTCGAGCAGCGCCTGGCGCTCGGCTTGGTGTGCGTTGAGACGGGCGCGAAGCCGTTCAGCTTGATCGTGGGCAGTCCTCAACTCACTCTCAATTCGGGCCATATCGGATTTGGCTTCGGCTACACGCTCCTTGGCCGCCTTACGAGTCACCTGGAGGCGTTCGAGCTCGCTCAACAACTCCTCACGCTGGGCGCTCAGCAGGCGGGCGCGTTCGTCACCCACGGCCAATTCACGCTGAAGAGCCTCAGCCTCATTGTGCAACTGGCTGCTGAACCGGTGCCACTCGCCTAGTTGCGTACGTAGTTGAGTCTGGCGAGCCCGTAATTCGGTGATTTGACCAGCAGTGCGTTCCAGTCTTTCAACGTGGGCGTCGAGAGCACGCTGGCTCTTGTCAGCGCCGAGACGTGCTTCGTGCAAGCGTTGTTGCCCTTCGCCCCACCGATATCCATACCAGATGTGTAGTAGATCTTTGAGCTGGGTCGAGATGGTTTGGTGTTGGCCCGAGCGCTTTGCTTGCCGCTCGAGATAGCGCAGACGGGGCTCGATTTCGCTCACGATGTCGTGGACGCGCAGCAGGTTGGCCTGGGTGGCGTCCAATTTTTGCAGTGCATCAGCACGCTTGGAGCGGTGCAATGTGATCCCGGCCGCTTCTTCGAAGAGGACGCGTCGTTCCTCAGCCCGCAACGACAGGGCGGCGTCCACCAAACCTTGACCGATGACTGTGTAAGTGCGTCGGCTGAGGCTGCTCGCGGCCAGCAGCTCATTGATGTCTCGCAGTCGGACTCGGCTGCCGTTGAGCAGATACTCGTTCTGCCCGTCCCGGTAGGCCCGGCGGACGACGGTTACCTCGGTGAAATCCACCGGCAGCCACCCGTCGCTGTTGTCAAGGATCAGGGCGGCCTGGGCCATACCCAGCCGCGCGCGGCCATCGGAGCCCGAAAAAATCATATCCTCCGTCTTTTTGCCGCGCAGCGTGCTATAGCTCTGTTCACCCAGCGCCCAGCGCAGGGCGTCGGCAACGTTGCTCTTGCCGCTGCCGTTCGGTCCGACGACGGCCGTAATGCCTTGGTCAAATTGAAAGACGGTCTTTGTGGCGAAGGATTTGTAGCCTTGAATTTCCAGAGTTTTGAGTCGCATTGAAGTATTGCGTACTACGTGCCGCATATTGGATTGATTCTCGCTAACTTGAAAAGTATAGTCCGTTTCGTGGGGGCTGTCAAAGACTGCGCGTATCGTTGACTCCCAGGAGTGGGTATGTTATGCTATGGGCGTGATAAATGGAAACCTTAAGTGCCACGGTCCTTAGCACGGCATAAGACTAACTGAGAATGGTGGGTTATGCTAAATCCCAAATCTCAAATCTCAAATCTCAAATCTCAAGTCCCCAAATGAAAGTCTCCGTCATTGTCACCGTACTCAACGAAGGCCCTACCATCTGCCGCTTGCTCGACTCGCTGGCGGCACAAACTCGCCAACCCGACGAGGTGGTCATTGTGGACGGCGGATCTACTGATAGCACCCTAACCACCTTGCAGAATTACGCCGGTCAGGACCACCTATCGCTGCGAATCTTGGTTGAGCCGGGCGCCAACATTTCACGTGGGCGTAACTTAGCCATCGCCGCTGCCTCGGGGGATGTGATCGCCAGTACCGACGCTGGGGTGTGGCTCGCGCCGGAGTGGTTGGCAGAGTTGGTAGCCCCCTTCGAGTCGGAAAACCCGCCACAGGTTGTTGCGGGTTTCTTTGTTCCAGACCCACAGAGTGTGTTTGAGATCGCTATGGGGGCAACAGCTCTGCCTGTCCTGGCTGATATCGACCCGGATCGTTTTCTCCCTTCCAGCCGCTCGGTTGCCTTCACCCGCTCGGCGTGGGAGGCCGCCGGCGGCTACCCAGAATGGCTCGACTACTGTGAAGACCTGATCTTCGATTTCCGATTGCGTGATCTCTATCAGCCTTTTGCCTTTGCCCCCAGGGCTGTCGCCTATTTCCGTCCTCGGAGCAGCTTGCGTAGCTTTTTTAAACAGTATTATCAATACGCCCGAGGCGACGGCAAAGCCGACCTGTGGCGAAAACGCCATGCCATCCGTTACCTCACTTATCTGGTGGCTGCCCCACTCTTGCTGATCCTGGGCTGGCAGGTGAGCCCCTGGTGGTGGTTTCTGGGGATAGG
>JAUVPY010000223.1 GCA_030598425.1 Anaerolineae bacterium | reverse complement strand
ACAACTTGAGTTCTCACAGTTCCGTATGAGGGCCCACAGTTCCTATGGGGGCCCAAAGGTCCTATGAGAGCCCAAAGTTCCTATGAGGGCCCAGAGTTCCTATGAGGGCCCAGAGTTCCTATGGGGTCCCACCAGTTTCCACCATTCAATAGGAGGCACCCATGAGCATCGTTCTGGAAGTGTGTATCGATTCGGTCGAGGCCGCGGTCGAGGCCCAGCAGGGCGGCGCCCATCGCGTCGAGCTGTGCGCTGACCTGCTGGAAGGGGGCACCACGCCCAGCGCGGGGACCATCCAGCTCGCCCGGCGCAGCGTCGACATCGACGTCAACGTCATCATCCGGCCGCGCGGCGGCGATTTCTGCTACACCCCCGTCGAGTTCGAGGTCATGAAACTGGACATCGAAACCGCCAAAGCTGCGGGCGCCAACGGGGTGGTGATCGGTATTCTCAACGAGGACGGTTCGGTGGACAAGGAACGCACCCGCAAGCTGGTGGACCTGGCCAGACCCATGAGCGTCACCTTCCACCGCGCCTTCGACATGGCGCGCGACCCTTATGAGGCGCTGGAGACCTTGATCGAGCTGGGCGTGAACCGGGTACTCACCTCCGGCCAGGAAAGCTCCGTGCTGGACGGGCTGGAGATGATCACCGAGCTGGTGGATAGGGCAAGCGACCGGATCATCATCATGCCCGGCGGCGGGGTTACCGAACGCAACTTCAAGAAGATCGTCGAGACCAGCGGCGTTAAGGAGATACACTTCGTCGCCCCCGCCACCCGGGAGAGCCCCATGGCGTACCGCAACCCGAACTGTTTCATGGGCGGCGAGTTGCGGCCGCCCGAGTTCAGCCTGACCGTGACCGATCCCGAGCGCGTCAGTGCTTTCGTGCGCGCCGCTCAGGGGATGTGACAGCCAGGGAAGATTAGCCACACGGGGGACTACGCGGGATGTTTCCGCTACCAGTTTGGATTCGCGACCTAAAAGCGGTATACTGGGGTGGGAGGCAACTATGAGCACGATTACGGTAACAGTGACGGATGACTGTCATTCCGAGTTGAAAGAAATCGCCGCACAGTTCGGGATCACCGTTGAAGAACTTGTACAATTGAGTGTTGAGGACCTGTTAGCTCAACCCGAAGCTACTTTTCGGCGCGCAAAGGATTACGTACTCAACAAGAATCGAGACCTTTATCAACGGCTCGCTTGATGCGCTACCTTACCCTCAATGAGGTCCTGCGCTTGTATCAAGACATCATTCAACAGTCAGGCGGCACGCCGGGCATACGAGATCTCGACGCGCTTGAGTCTGCATTAGCACAACCTCGCCAGACGTTTGCCGGTGATGATCTGTACCCCAGCCTGGTGGAGAAAGCAGCCACATTGGGCTACCTCCTGATCCAGAACCATCCCTTTGTAGATGGGAACAAGCGCCTTGGTCACGCCGCTCGTTTCCCCCATCGGCGAGCCGCCCCAAAGGGCTCCTCAAGTACGTCGGTTACGGCGTGTACGCAGGCAGGGCGAAAGGCGTAGATGGTTGTTCGTTCACAGGATAAGGGAGGATAAAAAATGATCAGTCGCATATGGCACGGCTGGACCACGCCGGCCAATGCAGATGCCTACGAAACGCTTCTCAAAAACGAGATATTTGTCGGTATCGCAGGGCGGCAGATAGCAGGCTTTCGAAGCATACACTTGCTCCGGCGTGACGTGGGACAGGAAGTGGAGTTCGTGACCGTCATGTGGTTTGCCTCTCTAGAAGCGGTGCGCACTTTTGCCGGCGAGGACTACGAGGTAGCCGTCGTGCCACCCAAGGCACGAGCTTTGTTGTCACGCTTTGACGCTCGCTCGCAGCATTACGAAGTCAGGGCTGATGTGAAGGTGTGAGAGAAATTGACATGTCTTTTGAAGCTGACGCCCAGATCATCCTACATGCCCTGAGCGGCTTCTACGAACGATCCATATCAGGTCAGGGGCCGGTTATTCATCAACCACCTATGAGTGTGCTAATGGCCGACATGGAGCTGGCCCCGTTGGTCAAAGAAGGAGGCTTGTCGGGGGAGAAGCTGGCCCAGTTTATGGACAGCTACCTGTCGGCGCTCACGCGCATCTACCATCCTGCCAACATCGCGCACCAGCAGGCAGTCCCCCACTATATGGCAGCCCTGGCCGGTCTGGTTGATAACTTTGTGAGCAGCGACGGGTCGATTTACGAGCTCGGCCCGGCTTCAGTGAGCATCGAGTACTTCCTCATCAACTGGCTCCTGGGTAAAGTGGGCTGGAAGCCCGCCCTGCTGAGGCCTCAGCCCGCGGCGGAGGAAATCCACGGGGGCGGCATCCTGACCCACGGCGGGTCTATCGCTAACCTGACGGCCCTGATCGCGGCCCGTACCCAGATAGCGCCCCATGTCTGGCAGGAAGGAAACCCGGGGGATTTAGCGCTGCTCGCGCCGGCTGAAGCTCACTACTCCATAACGCGTGCGGCCGGCATCATGGGCCTGGGGCAACGGGCCGTCTATCCCCTGGAGATCAACGAGAGGGGCCTCGTCATCCCGGATCAACTGCCGGCCGCTTATGCGCGGGTCGAGGCGGAGGGTAAACAAGTTGTGGCGCTGGTCGCCAATGCGGGCACGACGGCAGTTGGTTTGTACGATCCTTTGCAGGAAATCGGCGCATTCTGCCGCGAGCGGAACTTGTGGTTCCACGTCGATGGCGCCCACGGTGGCCCGGCTCTACTAACCAACAAGTATCGGAGCCTTATGCGAGGGGTCGAGCTGGCGGATTCGCTCGTTATGAATATGCACAAGCTTATGCGAGTGACGGCCGTCTGCACCGCGCTGCTGGTGCGTGATGCCCGAACTCTTGACCAGGCGTTCACCCAGGAAGCCGACTACCTCTTCCACGCCAAAGAGCAACCTGGCTATGATTTCCTGCACCGGACGATTGAATGCACCAAACCTGTTTTAGGACTCAAGTTTTTTTGGGTCCTGGGAGCTATGGGCGAAGCGGGGTTGGCCGAGTATATCGAGCGGCAATTCGACCTCACGAGAGAAGTCTATGATTATCTCGAGAGCTTGCCCGACTTTGAATGCCCCGTGGCGCCGGAATCCAACATCCTTTGCTTCCGCGCAAAGGGCGCCCGTGACGGGCAATTGGCGCTGAGGGACAGGCTGCTGGCGCGGGGCGACTATTATGTATCTACCGCCTCGCTGAACGGCCAGCGTTACCTGCGTTTGACTCTGACCAATCCGGCAACCAGCCTGGATGAAATCAAAGGTTTGGTAGACGAGATACGAGAGCTGATAGCGACCAGCCAGTAGGTTGGGGCGAGCCCCCAGAGGGGGCGAAACCCTTCAAAGTGCGCAAAGTTGTTTTTGGACGCGGCCTAAGGAGGCAAACGATGCGAATTGGATTACAGCTCCCCCATTTCCGACCCAGCACCCCAGACACGATGCGCGGCTGGCTTATCGATACCGTGCAAACCGTCGACCAAGGCGGTTTCGACAGCCTGTGGGTGATGGATCACTTTTTCCAGCTTGGAGGGTGGTTGGGTGAGCCTGAAAAGGAGATGATCGAAGGCTACACAACATTGGGTTTCTTTGCCGGGATCACAGAAAAGGTCAAGATCGGCTTGCTTGTTGGAGGGGTGATCTACCGTCATCCAGCCATAGTGATAAAAGCAGTCTCCACGCTGGATGTGCTTTCTGGCGGGCGGGCGTATTTCGGAATTGGCGCCGCCTGGAACGAACAGGAGACCACGAGTCTGGGGATGACCTTCCCACCGACCAAAGAACGCTTTGAGAGATTGGAGGAAATCCTCCAGATCGCCAAACATATGTGGTCGGGGAACACCTCTCCTTACGAAGGGAAGCATTTTGAGCTGCCCTACCCGGTCAATAACCCCCAACCCCTCAGCCAACCGCACCCGCCCATCCTGATCGGCGGTATGGGTCCCAAGAAGACTCTGCGCTTCGTAGCGCAATATGGTGATGCGTGCAATTTCTTTGGGGACCGCGAGACCGGGTTGATCAAAGAGCGGCTTGAAATCCTCAGAGGGCATTGCCAAGACATTGGCCGGCCTTATGAGGAGATAGAGAAGACGATACTGCAAACCGCCGACTTCGAAGAAGGTAGCGCACAAGACGTAATAGCTCGCGGGGTGGCTTTGCAGGAGATGGGCTTTGAGCACGTTATTTTTAACGTAAAGGGACTGTACACGCCGGAGACGCTAAAACTATTCACGGACGAGATCATCCCGGCCTTGAAACGATAGAAGTGGACGATGCGGCTAGATCTGCTGAGTTCAAACCGGCTAGTCATGCCAATCATTCTGATGTTGGCATTTGCTCTGCGCTTGTCTAATCTGGAACTTCTGCCCATTTTCTACGACGAAGCGGTCTATCTTGAGTGGGCCAGGAAGACACACGACAGGCTGGACCTAAGCATCGCCCTTAACGAGGTTTCCACGTTCCAGGTATGGCTTATTGCCCTGTTCTACGGCGTGTCGCCCTCTGCCCTGTGGGTAGGACGTTTTGTTTCGGCGATGGCGGGTGTGCTGACCGCCGCTGTCTGCTACGCGATTGCCTGGCAACTGTATGCCAACAAACGGGTGGCCCAACTAGCTGCCTTGTTGTACGCAGTGGTTCCTTATGCAGTCTTTCACGATCGCCTCGCCCAAAATGACGGAATACTGGCGCTTTTTTTGGCTCTGGTTGTTTACCTGACTGTCTTAAACGTAAATTACCTGAGAACAAAATCGTCAGGTCGTCCCCACAAACGTCTTATTCCATTCGTCACCACCCTGTTTCTTTTTCTGGCCCTTGGTCTGGCTGTGCTGACCAAACGCTCAGGCATATTGTTCATCGCTACGCCTCTGCTGGCGGTGGTGATTCTCCAGGGCAAGGTTGGCTTGCAGCAAGGTTGGCGTTGGCTCCTTGGGGCTTCTGTTGGCTCGGTGCTAATTGTTATCCCCATAGTCATCATTGCGTCCGGCACGAGCGACCAGCTATTAAACCAGGTTTCGTCCCTTGATCCATCCATTTACGTCTCTCAGTTTTCTGAGAATATTGTGGAACTCGGCGAGTGGTTTTATCGCTACTTCCTGCTGCCCGCTCTTGTGCTCTTGGTCATCGGCATCCTCGCCAGCCTGTTCGACTCCCGTCGGCGGTCAGAATTATTCTTGATCGTCGTCGCGCTTTTGCCGATTGCGTTGTTTACTGTACTCTCCAGACGCTGGTATCCCAGATACCTGGTACCCTCCATCTTTCCGTTGATCATCGTTTTGGCCAGCCAAATAGTATTGCTAGGCAGGCGTCAAAAAACCGATGACCAAGATTCCCGGCAAGACCATCCTGGCAAAAGCAACAAACTGAAACTGATAGCTCCCGTGATTGCCATCATCAACTTGCCGATGCTATGGTTTGACTTCAAATT
>JAUVPY010000455.1 GCA_030598425.1 Anaerolineae bacterium | reverse complement strand
CATGCCACCAGCCTTGCGATAATTCGAATAGAAGTATTGGAATCGTTCCGGGCGCATTGAACCAGTTTCGTGGAGCAACTCCAGATGGGTCTTTGTCTCGTCGCAGGAGGCAAGCGCATAGGTGAGAAACCTGATATACTCGGCCGTATAATGTCGTCGCCCATACCCCTCGACGAAGTTGGCCACTACTGACTTGCTGGACCGTCGGATTTGAGAGCCCTGCTCATAATTCTCAAATTTGGGCAGCTCCCTCAATGTCATCAGGTGAACCTCAACAGCCATTTTCTTGGCCAGTTTATAGACATCCATGTCTTCATAACTGGTCATCCTTGACCCCCTGTGTACCCTCGCCGCCCATCACTTGCTACGTGCTACTTGCCACCTGCTACCTGTTACCTGCTACCTGTTACCTGCAATTTGCGCGCATCGGTTACGACGCCAGTGATGGCCGCCGCGGCCGCGGTAAGCGGGCTGGCCAGGAAAGTGCGTCCCCCCTTGCCTTGTCGCCCCTCAAAGTTGCGGTTGCTGGTGCTGATGGCATACTGGCCCGGCTCAAGCTGGTCGCCGTTCATGGCGAGGCACATACTGCACCCCGATTCGCGCCACTCGGCGCCGGCCTCTTTGAAGATGCGGTCCAATCCTTCGGCCTCGGCCTGGCGCTTCACCCCCTGTGACCCGGGTACAACCAGCGTGCGCACCCCGTCTTTGACCTTGCGGCCCTTCATCAACTCAGCAGCCTGGCGCAGGTCGGAGATGCGGGAGTTGGTGCAACTGCCGATGAAAACCACGTCAATGGGATGGCCCAACACCGAGGCCCCCGGCTTGAGCGCCATGTAGTCCAAGGCTTTGATTATGGCCTGGCGCTGGCTCACGTCGGGGACAGAGTCCGGGAGGGGGATAGGCGCGCTGATGGGAACCCCCATACCTGGGTTGGTGCCGTAGGTGATCATCGGCTCCAGAACGCTGGCATCCAGCGTCACCGTGCGGTCGTAGGTCGCCCCCTCGTCGGTGGGGAGCTCGCGCCAGCGCGCGAGAGCGACCTCCCAGTCCGCCTCTTGCGGCGCATAGGGGCGATCGGCCAGGTATTCATAGGTCGTGTCGTCGGGGGCGATGAGCCCGGCGCGCGCGCCGCCTTCGATGCTCATATTGCAGACAGTCATACGCTCTTCCATCGAGAGGGCTCGGACCGCCGGGCCGGTGTACTCAAAGACGTGTCCCGTTCCTCCTCCGACGCCGATCTGGGCGATCATAGCCAAAATGATGTCCTTGGCCGAAACGCCCGGCTCCAGCCGGCCCTCCACGCGTACCTCAAAGGTCTTAGGCCTGCCTTGCAACAGACATTGCGTGATCAGCACGTGCTCGACTTCGCTGGTGCCGATACCAAAGGCCAACGCGCCAAAAGCTCCGTGCGTCGCCGTGTGGCTGTCGCCGCAGACGATGGTCATGCCAGGCTGGGTCAGCCCCAGTTCGGGCCCAATAACGTGAACGATGCCACGCGTGGGGCTGTTCGTCCCGTGCAACGGGACTCCGAACTCCTGGCAATTGGTCTCCAACTGTGTGATCTGGCGGGCAGCCAAGTCGTCCACGGGGGGCGCATCAAGTGAGATGGTGGGCACACTATGGTCTACCGTCGCCACGGTTTGTAGGGGGCGCCGCACCCTCAGACCTCTATCGCGCAATCCCTGGAAAGCCTGCGGCGAGGTGACTTCGTGCACCAGGTGTAGATCTATGTAGAGAATTGCCGGGCTGCCTGGCTCCTCTGCGACCACGTGATCATCCCAGATTTTGTCGAATAGCGTTCGGGGTTGGACATTCATTACACTATGCCTCGACGGTTGCCTGACGCTCGATGATGCTCGCTTGCTCCTCTTTGGCGGTCAACATTTTGTTGAGCGCACTCAAGTAGGCACGGGCGCTGGCGACGATGATGTCTGTGCTGGCGCCATGCCCGCTAAAGGTGCGGAAGAAAGGCTTACCAGTCTGCGGGTTAAAGGCCTGCTCGTCCTGGCCGTTGTGAGGTTGGATGCGGATGGTCACTTCACCCACGGCATCGATCCCCTCGGTGACGGCGTTGACGCTGAATTCGGTGAGTGTATTGGGCACGCCCACTATGCGGTTGATGGCTTTGTACACCGCATCCACTGGCCCACTGCCCACGCCGGCATCCTGAAATACTTCGCCATCGGGGCCGGACAGGCTCACAGTAGCGGTCGGGATGCTGTGATCGCCACAGGAGACCTGGATATGGTGCAGGTGCCAGGTTTCCGTCGGCTGGTAGATTTCATCGGCGATGATGGCTTCGATGTCGGCGTCGGCTACAACCTTCTTCTTGTCGGCCAGCCGCTTGAAGCGGTCGAAGGCCGTATTGATCGCGGCATCGCTCAAATCGCCGTAGCCCATCTCGCCCAGCCGGACGCGGAAGGCGTGCCGGCCTGAGTGCTTGCCCAACACCAATCGCGAGGAGGTCAGCCCCACCGTCTCGGGCTGCATAATCTCGTAGGTCAGGTGGCTTTTGAGCATACCGTCCTGGTGGATTCCGGCCTCGTGGGCAAAAGCGTTGGCGCCGACGATGGCCTTGTTGGGTTGAACCGCCATCCCGGTGTAGGCGCTGACCATGCGACTGGTGCGGGTGATCTGGGTCGTATCCACATTCGTGGTCAGGTTAAAAACCTGGGGCCGGGTGTGGATGGCCATCGCGATCTCTTCCAACGAGGTGTTGCCCGCGCGTTCGCCAATGCCGTTGATGGTAACTTCCACCTGGCGCCCCCCGGCCATGACGCCGGCCAGGGTGTTGGCCGTGGCCAGTCCCAGGTCATCGTGGCAGTGCACCGACCACACCACCTGGTCAGCACCAGGCGTGTTTTCGATGAGGTATTCGATGAGCCAGCCGAATTCCTCAGGCGTGGTGTAGCCGACGGTGTCCGGGATGTTGAGGGTAGTAGCGCCCGCTTTGATGGCCTCGCCCAACACCACCGTCAGGAACCCCGGATCGGAGCGACCGGCGTCTTCCGGCGAGAACTCCACATCGTCACACAGGCCGCGAGCGTAACTCACGGCCTCGATCACCTGCTGGATGCATTCCTCCCGGTCTATCTTGAGCTTGTGCTTGAGATGGAT
>JAUVPY010000315.1 GCA_030598425.1 Anaerolineae bacterium | reverse complement strand
GGTGCACGATCGAGATACCGTGCAGCAACTCGCCTGCCATCCCGGGCCGTTCAAGCTCGTAAACCTCATAGAGCACCACATCCTCTTGGGCAAGTATAGCGTCGAATGCACGCTGATCGGCAAACTGACCGTTCATCGCCGATAAGGTACGTGTGATATGGTTGTCATACTTGGTGGGAATCCCTTCAGGCAGTGGTATACCGAAAGTGAATGGATAATCTTGCACAAGAACCCCTCCTCAAACAAAGCTCAATTCAACTGGGCGTCCACGCTTCGTCCAGAATCTCGCTGAGATATACCGGCCGCTCCTCAAAGAACGACCGCGTACCTGCCAAAGCACCGGCCACCGCCCAGCGCCCATCCTGACCACCTACCCTGGCTGGGGTACCGGCCTGGATGCACTGGATAAAATGCTCCATCTCGCGAATGTAGCCCCAGGCGAAGCGTTCCGCCCAGCCACGGAAGATGGGCGTCACCAGACCGTGTTCGCGATCGGTGCACACCACCACGGCCTGCTTTTGCATCTCGCCGATCTGCATGATTCCAAGCTCGCCAACAATCTCGACACGGGCATCGTAGCCATAATCACAGGGACACACGCCCGAGATGCTGCCCAGGCTACCGTTTTCAAAGCGTACGTTGACCAGGGCGTTGTCGTAGAAATCAGGGACATCGACACCACGCGCCTCACCCTTGAAGTTAGCAACCTCAGCATAGACGCGCTGCGGGTTGGACTCCATCAGCCAGCGTATGCAGTCCCAGTCGTGGCTGTTGACTTCGGCCAGCATACCGTTGGATTTCTTCAGGTCGCGAGCCCACGGGGGCGGCAAGCCCGGTCCGTGCGATAACGACTTGATGATCATAGGACGGCCGATTTCGCCCGCCTGAATGCGCTCAAATGCCGCCACAAATTCAGGGGCGAAACGACGCATAAATCCAATCTGCAAGAGAACGCCGTTGCGTTCGGCAGCCTCGATGATCTCGTCGCACTCAGCGATGGTCAGCGCCATCGGCTTTTCGAGGAACACGTGCTTCCCCGCCTCGGCCGCCGCGACCGCCAACGATCTATGAGCGAAGGTTGGTGTGGTGATGACCACGGCGTCAAACTCGAGACCATCGAGGGCAGCTTCCAACGTCTCAAAACGGGCGTCTACGGCGAATTGGTCGCCAGTATCCTGAAGAGCCTCCGCAGACGAATCAACGACGCCGACCAGATGGCCGCCTGGGACGTGAACCACTAGAGAATTCGCGTGAACTTTGCCTGCCCGGCCTGCGCCAACCAGGCACACTCGGATTGGAACGGACATTTGTCTTACTCCTCCTGGGGTGGTGATGGGATCTCGGATAAGCGCTGGAAAAACGGTTTCGTGTCGGTGATCAGAGTCGCATATAGGTCAGCCAAGGGCCTGTAATACTCGTGATACTCAGGACGGGGTTCAAGGCGGCTGGTGGGATGCACAAAACCGCTGGCCGTGGCCTTTAGGTCTGTGAAAACCCCTACCGAATAGCCGGCGACGATAGCCGAACCCAGTACCGCAAATTCCTCACGGCTCAACTGGACGTAGGGGATGCCCAGCACATCGGCCTTGATTTGGTTCCACAGCTTGCTGGACGCGCCACCACCGATGACCCGGGCCTCACTGAACGCCAGATCGGGTAGCAGGGCCCTCTCGATCCCCAGGTAGAGGGCATATTCGTAGGCGACGGCTTCTAACATGGCCCGATAGAGATGGGGTTTGGTATGACTCCAGGTAAAGCCCATCCACAGCCCTCGAATGTCAGGATCGTTCGGGCAGACGCGCCCACCCAGGTGGGGGAGGAAGAGGAGCGACTCTGAACCGGCGGGGACCTTCGCGGCGAGTTGATCCAACAGGGCGTAGATTCCCTGGCCGCTTGCCTCCGCCTTGGTCACTTCCGCCGCCGCCAGTTCGTCTCGGAACCAACGCAGATTCAAACCACCACCGTTGATATAGGCCAGCGCGTACCACAGGTCCGGCGGAACTAAACGGGCGTTGAACAAGGTCTTGTGCTTGACATCGGGGACGAATCGATCGATGCAGATGGCGAAGACAGACGCTGTGCCGGCCACATCGAAGACCGTGCCCGGCTCGACCATTGCGGCACCCAGCATACCAGCCGCCTGATCGCCGCAGCCGGCTGCGATGGGCGTCCCCTCCACCAGACCGCAGTCTTGGGCCGCTGAAGCGGTCAATTTCCCGATGATCTCCCAGGGCTCCACGATGCGCGGCAGTTTTTCCTCAGGGACCTCGAAGAGGCCGACCAACTCCGGGTCCCATACTGCCGCTGCCGTATCGCTGAAGGACGAAAAGTTGAGATGCGTGTAATCGATAAAGGCCTCATCGCCCCTCAGACCTGCCATACGACCGGCTGCGTAGGTAGTAGGCATGACGAACTTGCTGACGCTCTCAAACACCTCCGGCCGTTCGTGCTTCCACCACAGCACCTTGGGTCCGTGACAATAGGTCGGCGGCCCACCAGTCTTCTGGATGACCAAATCGGCGTGGGCCTTCATCATTTCAACGTAAGCTCCACAACGCGTGTCCAGCCACGAATCGTAAGGCGTGGGAGATCCCCAATCGGCGTCAACTGCCCCTATACCGGCCATCTGACCGTCAAAGGCGATAGCTGCGACATCGGCGGATTTGATCCCGCTCTTCTCGACACATTCTTTGATGGTCCGAGCTGAGGAAGTATAGAAATCATCTTGATCCTGTTCTACCCAGCCGGGGCGGGGATAACGCAGTGTTGACTCCTCAAATGCGTCGGCGAGCAGATTCCCCGCTGTATCAAAGATGGCGGCTTTGGTGCCCATGGTGCCCAGATCGACGCCGATGAGAAATGGTTTGTTCACAGTAAGCCCTCCTTTCAAAAAACCGTCGACGAAAACCGCCGAATGGAATTCGACGTCTCAAGTTGAGAAAGCCCCTCAGGGCTTAAATCACCAGCGATCAGCCCATCTCCTGACCGCCGGTGATGTTAATCGCCTGTCCAGTCATATAGCTCGACTCATCTAAGCACAAGAACACAACCACATTCCCAATCTCTTCCAAAGTCACCTCGCGTCCCAAAGGTATCTTGGAGGCATAGTAGTCGCGCACTTCATCGGCACCGATGTTGAGCTTCCTGGCATATGCGTCCTTCAGCACATTATCCCACAGAGGCGTGAAGACGGTACCAGGACAAATGGCGTTGACATTGATCCCATACGGCGCCAGGTCGAAGGCCAGGCTCTGGGTAAAGCCGATCACGCCGAACTTGGAGGCGCAGTAAGCCGTCAGCCACAGACCACCCTTCTTGCCCGATTTCGAGCTTAAATTGACGATCTTACCGTACCTGCCTTCCATCATGGCAGGCGCCACCGCTTTGGAGCAGAGGAACATCGACCTAAGATTGACGGCCATGGTCCGATCCCACGTTTCTTCGCTGAGATCGGTGATGTGGGCCGGTGTAGCGATCCCGGCGTTGTTCACCAGGATGTGGATGGCCCCGAATTCAGCCAGAGCCCGTTCGACCATCTGGTTGACTTGTGTCGCCTCGCTCACGTCGGCCTGCACGACCAGCGATCGCCGGCCGAGTTCAGCTATCTCCCTCGCCGTGTCCTCAGCAGTATTCAAAGCGATGTCGTTGACCACGACATCGGCGCCCGACTTGGCCAAAGACAGCGCGATGCCTTGTCCTATCCCTTGACCGGCGCCGGTCACGATGGCTACGCGCCCAGCAAGACGATCCGCCATTTCACCGGCCTCCATCACTATGAGGATAAACGACGGCCTTTAAGGACTCACCCGCCTTGGCGACGTTGAGAGCCGCCACGATCTCCGAGAGTGGAAAGCGATGGGTGATCAACGGAGCCAACGTCAGCCGCTGGCTGGACAAAAGGCTTCTCCCCAACAGAAAGTCCTCGAGCGATGATGAAAAAGCGCCGAAGACCGATATCTCGCGATAATGGATTAAATTAACGTCGAAGACCACGGGGCGAGCGCTGGCTGTGAGGCTTGCAAAGAGGCTGACCCGCCCTCCCGTAGCGGCCATACCCAGCGCCTCCTCCTGCGCCTCCGGCGATGGGGCGGCCACGATGACCACGTCGGCTCCCCGCCCATCAGTCTCCGCCATGACTCTCTGTAGCGGATCCTCCCTGGCGGCTGTGATATAGACATCTGCCTGAACGCCTGCCTGGCGGGCCATCTCCAGGCGGTCCTCCGAAGCGGCGTTGACGACGATGAGCTTGGCAATTGGTTCCAGCTTGGCCAGCAAAGCGTGAAGGCAACCCGTGCTACCAGCCCCCATCACAACGACCGTATCGCCGGCGCCGATCTGAAGGAAACGCTGAGCGTTGATGCAGCAGGCCAGGGGTTCCAGAAACACCGCCTCCTCAAAGG
>JAUVPY010000080.1 GCA_030598425.1 Anaerolineae bacterium | reverse complement strand
CTAATCAGTAGCCTGCGCCGGATGCGTCAAGGGTCATCATCGGCCGAGACACTTCCCCCGCTGAACCTGGCAGATGAAATTGACCGTATCTTCCAGAGCAAGTTGATGGCGTCCGGTCTAGCTGCGACCGATGCCAAGGTGGAAACAAATCCTGATGGTGGTGTTCGCATCAGGATTGGGATGGACTATTATGATTCGCCCGATGAGGTTCCGGATCCAAATCTGCGTGATTTACTTAAGCTCTCTATTGCTGAATGGGAACAGGGGTGATGGGTTCCAGCTGCGTTTTACCTTCGGTGTCCTGCCGCAGGCGGGCCAAGGGTGTTTGAGTGTCGTGGGGAAGGATAATCAGGGCATTTCGTTCCAGCGCCCAGCGCTGCCAGAGGCGTTTGGTTTCAATAGTTTCCAGCGGTTCTACGTCGTAGGCAGTCACCCAGGCTAGTCGTTCAAAGTGCACAGCCAAGGTAGCCAGGTCTCCGGTGTAGAGCGCTGCCTCTCCCCCCGATTCGATTACTATACTCTGATGAGCACGAGTATGACCCCGGGTTACTACCGTCCGTACCTCACTTGAAACGCGCGTATCTCCGTTCAGTAGGCTGAGCTGTCCTGTTGCTTCCAGCGGCAAGAAATTGTGTGCGAGGTAGGTGGCGCGGGTTCGCTCATTGGGAAAGGCGGCGTCGGCCCACTCCATCCGCTGAATCCAGTATTCGGCGTTGGAGAAGGTGGGGATTAGCTCCCGGCCCTCATCACGGCGGGTTATATTGCCGCCGCAGTGATCTGCGTGCAGATGTGTGTTGATGACGATATCAACTTTCTCCGGCATTATTCCTAAGCGTGCGAGGGCTTGGATCAGCCCGTCGTTTTCTCCTCTGGCCAGGCCGTAGATCTGATGCTGCCTGTCGGTCAGGTGATCGCCCAGCCCGGTATCTACTAAGATTGTTTTGCCTTCAGAGCGAATTAGCAGACAGTTGAGGCTGAGAGGTACGCGATTAAACTTGTCGGGCGGTAGGAGCATTTCCCACATCACGCGTGGTATCAACCCAAAAGCTCCACCCCCGTCGAGCCGGACCAACCCGTCACTCAACAGGAAAACGTCTAAACTGCCGATCTGTAACGCATACTCCTCGTTGTTTACCGGTTGCTTGTCTTCACTCATATGACGTGTGATCGTATTCTTCCTGAGTGATTAGAAGGGTCCTATTGTTTCAACAGCGTTCCGGCGCCGAGCGGGGGAAGGGCCTGATGGAACCAGTCAACCAATCGCTGCCGTTCCGGCTCAGGTAGAAAGGCAGCCTGTGCGGCCGTCAAAACCATCTGCTTTACGGCACGCAGCGGGATTCCGATACCCCTTAAAGCGACCATATATTCGTCGGTGAGGGTCGTGCTTGAGACGCTAGGGTCGTCGGTGTTGATGGTGACGCGGATGCCCACTTGCTGATAAGCCCATAGCGGATGTTGGCCTAGACTGGAAATAACCCCCGTTTGCAGATTGCTGGTAGGACACATTTCCAGCGTGATATTATGCCTGATGACGAGGTCTATGACTGAAAGATCTTCCATAGCTCGCACTCCGTGCCCTATACGGTCAGCACCCAGCAACTCAATGGCCTCACGAATGTTACTAGCGTGCCCGGCTTCAGCAGCATGAACTGTGACATACAGGCCTTGGGTCTTGGCCCACTGAAAGACCTCCGCGAAGCGCGCTGCCGAAAAACCAACCTCGTCACCCGCCAGATCAATCCCGACAAAACCTTGATTTTGAAAGGCGGCTGCCACCTCTGCCACCTGCCGCGCGACATCAATGCTCTCGTCTCTTCCAATTTGGGCGATCAGGCGTGTTTGGATGTCATAATCCTGCTGAGCGTTTTTCGTAGCCGAAAGGACCCATTCAGCTACTTCTTCATAGCTGAATCCCTGCACCTTTGCCAACGCCACGGGGTTGAAACGAAGCTCCAGGTATTTGATATTATCGGTGGCGGCGTCGGCTACGGCTTCGTAGGCTACACGCATCACCGCCTCCCGAGTCGAATAGAACCGGCGCAGCAATTTAAACTTGGAGAGGAACCCTTGAAAATCAGGATCTTCGTCAACCACCTGCACGTAAGGCCTTATTGCTTCCAAGTTCCATCTTGGAAGGTCTACACCGTGCTCCTTAGCGATTTCAGCAAGCGTCGAGAGGCGGAGGCTACCTTCCAGGTGTCGATGTAGGTCGATCTTGGGCCAAGCCGCCAGTACATCGCGCATACTGCGCTGGTCTGTGGAGTCTGCTGCTGGGGTTTGGTCGGTGGATGTACTCATCGAATCCTAGTTCTCGAATACTGGATAAAAAAGTAATCGAAAGCAGTCGGCCCGTAGCAGTATACAAACAACGTGAACCATGGGTCAACCGCTACCGGGCGGGATGGGAAGGGCAAATGAGAAAATGCTGCCGACTGCTACCTCACTCTCAACAGCCACGTGACCACCGTGGGACTCTACAATGGCCTTCACGATGGCTAAGCCCAGGCCTGTGCCACCGAAGCGTCGCGTAGTTGACCCATCAACTTGGTAGAAGCGGTCGAAAATCCTATCCAATTTGTCGGCCGGGATGCCAATGCCTTGGTCTTCCACCTCAGTACGCACAAAGGTGCTGTCGCGCCGTACTCGCACCGTGATTGTGCTGCCTGAAGGGCTAAATTTAATCGCATTCCCGAGGAGGTTGTCAAGTACCTGCCCCAGCCGCCCTGGATCAGCAGGCACCAGGGGCAGATCATCGGCCACCTGCAATTCTATTCTCACACCAGACTCTTTGGCCGTCATTGTGGCTCCTTCGACTGAGCGGGCAGCTACTTCGGCCAATGAGACGGGCCGAAACTCGAATTGTCCCATTTCGACTCGCTCCAGGGAGATCACGTCGTTCACCAGGCGTATAATAGCGTCGGTGCGTTCATCCACGATAGTGAGCGTCCTCCGCAGGTCAGGATTTATCTCCCCCATAGCCTCTTCAAGAATGAGCTGAACGTAACTTTTGACAAAGGTCAACGGTGTCCGCAGTTCATGGGAGACATTCTGGATGAACTCAGTTTCGAGTCGATGGAGTTCGCGTAGTTCTTCGATCGCCTGTTCCAACTGCATCGCTCGGTTGCGGAGATTGCATAGCAGCCGGGCGTTCTCAATCGCGACTGAGACTTGGGCAGCGGCAATAGTTAACAATCGGCCCTCGCTGGGGCCAAAAGCCTTAAAGGCTCGGTCGTCAATGCTTAGAGTGCCGATGAGCGTGTTTTGGGTAATTAATGGAACAACGAGCAATGATCGGATCGACGTACCCGATTCTTTGATCGTTTCTCCTTCTGCTGACATAGGGATGTCTACTGGCGGAGCAACGGTGGGTTTATTAGGGGTGATCTTTGGCGCTTTGATGTCGGTCAGATTCACGGGTTGACGTTTACGCAGCACCTGACGCGAAACGTGATTGATGACTTCCAAGTCGGCAGCGACATTATCTCTACGGCTCCAGCCGCTGGAAGCCTTAAGTGTCAGGTCCCCGGTTTCTGGATTGTGCAAATAGAGGCAGCATCCCTGACAGTCGAGGGCGCGATGGATGATTGTGACAGTTGTCTCCAAAATGCGATCTAGGTCCAGAACAGTCGTTACCTGGTTGGCCAGGGTATAGAGAGTGGAGACTTCAGCCAATCGCTGGCTGGTCTCTTGGTGCAAGCGAGCCTTTTCAATGGCAATAGCTACCATATCTCCCAGGGTCTGAAGAAGCCGGCTGGTTTCGTGAGACGGCAGGGCTGCGCCAAGTACGATCAGGCCAATGACTTCCTCCCGACCTCGCAATGGCACGCTGATAAAAGGCAGCGCTTCGTGGGAACTGCTTAGCGGAACCTCGGGAGCCAGCGGGTCGTCGGGGATTGGGCTTACTCCCTGGTATTCTGACTCCTCGATCTTCAAGAGGCTGAGCGCATCAAGAGTAGTCCCTTCAAATCCCTGGTGTGCAGCCACATAGAGGTCAGGGGTTTGCCCTTCTCTCAGCATCAATGCTACGCCCTGATTTGAAGACATCAGAGCTGCCGCAGCCTCAACTGCTGTCTTCAGAACCTCGTCCAGTATCAGCGCTCGGTTGATCGCCTCGCTGGCTCTGCCCAAATCAGCTAGCGTTTCGACGCGTAGCTGGGTCTCCCTCTGCAGGGCCGACACCTCGGAGAATCGCCGTTCCAGCTCACTGAAGAGACGTACATTCTCGATGACTACAGCCGCCGACGAGGCAATGAATTCTATCAAAACCTCGTCGTTACGGGTGAAGCGTCGTCCATCTGACCGGTTTATGATCTCAATGACACCTATGACACGCTCTTCCCCAACTCCTTCGTGGGTGCCGCCTGGGCGCTTTGCGATGCGTAGAGGGGCAGCAATGAGTGAGCGTGTGTCAAAGCTAATTGTCTGGTCAATTCCGGGATAATGTCGGATATCGGCCTCTACGTCGTTCACGCGCACCGTTTGGTTGTTTTGCACTGCCCAGCCAGCAATACCCTGTCCGATCTCCAGTGTGAAGGGTTTGATTTGCTCAATGTGGGTACCGGCAGCGACCTTAAAGCGCAGTCGGCCGTCTTCGACCAGCATCAATGAGGCGGCTTCGACCTGGAAAAGTGCGCTGACGTGCCGAATGATAGCATCTAGTGTATCGATCAATCGCCCCGGAGAGGCAAGGAGCATGCCAATCTGGTTCAAAGCGGATAACTCTGCCAGGCGCATCCCTTCAACATCGCCAAGAGCGGTTGCCGCTACCTGCGCTGATGTCGGACGAAGCAAACCCTCAAAGGCCACTTCCGCATCCGAAGTATCAGGGTTGCAGAAAGCAATAACCAAGTCGACCGGTACAGTTGACTGATCGTTGAGAGGAACGATGGCCGAGCGTACACTGTGTGCTGCAGCACGCGGGACGAAGGGAGTCTGTAACAACAAGGATCGGTGTAGCTTATCAATTCCTGCGTTCCTGGCATAATGCTTGCGTGCAGCGAGCAAGTGCTTGGATAGATAAGCACCGTGTGATGGAATAAAGAGCGAGGCAAAGGATGTGCCGACGAGGGTATCGGGTGTTGCAGAAAGCAATTGTGCCAGGTGGTCGCTGACTTCGATCAGGTGACCGGTGCTGTCCAGGCCAAAATATGCCCACTCGGTCAGGTCAATCAATGCCAGCAGGCTAGCACGCGGGTTCTTTGCTTTCCACTTGCGCTCCTTGGGGATTTGGTCGGAGGCTTCGCCTTGGCTACGCTGCGGTCGCTCCGCTGTCGCCATGACGTCATCCATTCCGCTCGGTTAACAGCCAGCTCCAGTAACGCCACGTCACAATTAATCCGATGGTAACGCCTATAGCCATAGGTACGTGATACGTGACCAGATAGAAAAAGGGGTCATTTAACAAGGGATAGCTGGTCTGTCCTGTAAGCGATACAGTGATCCGCAGCAATTGTGAGATGAGCGCGATTCCCAGGCACCCAATTCCTACCCAAAGCCAGCGGTAATGGGCAGACATACGGGTCACAGCCCCCAGTTTCTCACTGAGGCGGGCCAGGAAAAGAAACAAGACCATGATGGAAACAGTGCCCACAGGGCTCAAAAGAGTAAGGAATGCGGCCATCAGCGACCCCCGGTCATAAGATTCAGCAAGTAGAAACCCAGACCACAAACCAGCAGGCCACCTAGGACGCGTCCAAGGTCGCCCCAGAGGTCTCCCACGAAGTCACCAACAAGGATATAGCGCACAGCGCTGCCCATAAAGAATAAAATTGGCAGCAAGAAGAGTGAATAAAAAGATTCTCGCGACGATTTACGTTCGAAGAATCGCGCAATAGCGAAAAGGAAAAAGAGGAGAACTGAGACGCCTCCCCAGGTATAGAGAGTTAGGACATCGACAAGGAGCGATTGTGGATCAGTCATAGGGCTTAAGGTAGGGGTGATCTTGCTCGCATCTATCGCTTGACGAATGCCTCCACAAAAGAGTCAACCATACGTCGGGGATTGCCACTCATAATGCCTTCGCGTCCTTCGAACTTGGAGCGAACCTCGACACCGTGCTCAGTTATTTCAAACTGGCGAATATCCTTGGCATGGTCGCTGCCTCGCATTTTGAGCACCAGCAACGCTCTATAAATTGTGCTCTCGATTTCTACATATCGCAGCAACGTGTAGGAATCAACTACAAAGGCAACGTTACTGTCGTCATGAGATGCTTCGCCGAGTAGGGTGGGGCTCTCACGGGTTAGCAGCGAGGTGAGCCCCTCTCGTTTAAGGCCGTTTATAAAGCTATACTCCAATGATCGCAGTTCCACAGGGTCTTGGGTAAGGCGCTCAAAATGGGTTATGCTGTCCACAAGTACACGACGTGCTCCCATCCTGGAAACGGACGTCTCAATCATCCCGCCAACACTCTCCACGTCAAGCCGGCTGACCTCAGGGCTGGTCATAATGACCTTGAGCTTACCGTCCTTCTCCAACTGTTCAAAGTCCCAGCCAAACTCAGAGGCATCGTGATAATATTGCTGAGGGAATTCCTCAAAAGTGATAATCAAACCGGGCTCGTTGAACTCTACAATTCCATTGTATATGAATTGCATTCCAATCGTGGTTTTGCCGGTGCCGGGTGCTCCCTCAACCAGGTTCGCTGTTTGAGGCAAGAACCCTCCAAATAGCATTTCATCCAGGCCTGTGATTCCGGTCTGCACGTGATCCATTCGTTGACCTCCGGGTTACGGTGTCTGCTGTTAGTTCAACTCGAATTAGCGCATCCCTCGGATGATGTGGTAGACTGCTTTGACACGGAAATGACGATCTTCGCAGGCTAAGATGAACCGATCCACCAGCTCACGCATATCCTCATTATCAGCAAGGGAGTAGATTGATGTCCCTTCTACTTCTCGCTTCTCCATCACGCCACTTTCCACCAGATCATCCAGCTCAGGCTTGACGGCGGTGGCGTTTCGGCCAGCATATCTGGCTATGTTGTCCACCGTGTCAGCGGTGTTGGGATTTTCGTAGAAGAAACGGACCAAGTCCCACTTGATGAACGAATTAACTTTGCTCTTGACGAAATCAAGCAGGGCAGGGTCCATGTCATTCATCAGGCGAGCAGTGAAGTCATCCCCATTTGCGACCAATGTTACCTCGCCTCCTTTCTGAGGAGGATATACCTAATAGAGTCTGAGATCGGTAAACTTCCCCTCTTGGGTGCGCCGAAGCGTTTTCTGACCATACTTGGCCATTTTAGCATCTTAGAAATAAAAAATCAATGGGGTGTTGGTAAGGGGGCAGGTCTTGCCTGCGCCAGCGCTACACCCACACCTGCCCCCTCGCAGGCGCGGGTAGGTCCCCTGCGGGGAAGGGGTTCCCCTACAACCGAGCTTAAATGCACCTGAATCAATGCCTCATCGGCGTCTTCTGCGACGCGGTTTGGCGGTGCCTTTGCTGACTGGCTGAGAATCCGCCTCGGCCTCCGCTGGCTGCGGGGCAGCCGCATCTTGTCTCATGTGACAGTGTTTATACTTCTTGCCGCTCCCGCACCAGCAAGGATCATTGCGGCCTGGACGTTTCTCGCGGCGGACCGGCTTGCGTGCGCCGTCACCATCCCCCCCGCTACTGGGGTGTACGGCTCGCATCTGTCGTGGCTGCGGTGCAGCGACTACTTGAGCCCGAAAGATGGCGTGTATAATATCGTGTTGAATCGCCCCTAGCAACTGGTTGTACATTTCGTGCCCTTCACGCTTAAACGAGACCAACGGGTCTTGTTGACCAAAAGCTCTCAGGCCAATCCCTTCACGCAGCACGTCCAGGTCTGTTAGATGACGCACCCATAAGTTGTCCACCACCCGCAGCATTACCGCTCGCTCGAGTTGGCGCATCATCTCTGATCCCAGACTCTGCTCCTTCTCATCATACAGTTGCTCGGCCAACTCGATAAGCTCGTCTCCAATCTCGTCTGGGTCCATCCCACGCCAGCGACCGGCAGTCGCCGTGGCCGGCAATGGCATAATGGCGCGGACGGCGTTATGCAGTGTCACGAAGTCCCATTCATCGGGGTCTTCAGAATCGATGGCAGCGGCGAGCAGTTGACTTAGTTCATCCGTCACCATATTGAGCATGGTATCGTGCAAATTGGGACTGGAGAGGATGCGTCGACGCTGGGCGTAGATCACCTCGCGCTGCTGATTGACGACATCGTCGTATTCCAGAAGGTGTTTGCGGATGTCAAAGTTGTGGCCTTCGACCCGTGTTTGTGCGCTCTCGATCGATTTGCTAACCAGCCCGGCTTCGATGGGGATATCGTCCTCGACGCCCAGGCTCTCCATAATGTTTGCCACCCGCTGGCCGCCGAAGCGTCGCATCAAATCGTCTTGCAAAGAAAGGTAGAAGCGACTGGAACCTGGGTCCCCCTGCCGACCAGCACGGCCGCGTAGCTGATTATCAATCCGCCGTGCTTCGTGGCGCTCAGTACCGACGACGTGCAGGCCGCCCTGTTCGAGCACTTGTTCTCTGTTTTGTTCGCACAAGGCGAATTTTTCAGACAATACCTCGGTCCAGCGTTCAGGATACTTTTCAAACGGGTCCTGTCCTCGCCGCAGCATGTCAATGG
>JAUVPY010000181.1 GCA_030598425.1 Anaerolineae bacterium | reverse complement strand
GTCCACGCCCCGAGGGTGGGCGAATGCCTCGGCGATGGCGTTGTTGGTAATCTCGTGGAATACGACTCGCCGCACCCGCTCTTCGTCAATATCTGTAGCCTCCATCAAGTGCCAGGCGATAGCCTCTCCCTCCCGGTCGGGATCGGTGGCAAGATATACCTCCTTAGCCTGTTTCGCAGCAGCTTTTAACTCTTTGACAACAGGTCGCTTTTCCTTAGGCACGCGGTATTTGGGTGCAAAATCGTTCTCGACGTCAACGGAGAGTTGGGAACGTAACAGGTCACGCACGTGGCCAACGGATGCCTTGACAACGTAGCCCCGCCCCAGGAACCTTCCCACTGTTCGCGCTTTGGCGGGCGACTCGACGATGACCAGCCGTCCCTTTCGATTGTTTTTGGTTTTCTTGGGCTTAACCTTCACCTCAGGTTTGGACAACCCCTCGTGAGCTGGGGTAGCCCCCATTCTAAACATTCCGGTCCCGCAGACCGAGCACGTGCCACGCGTGCCAGGCGAGCCATTGGCGGTGAAAGTTGGCTCTGGGGATAACATCTCGCGCTTTTCGCGACACTTTACACAATATGCTATAACAGGTTTATCAGTCATTACAACCACTCTACTCCAGAAATAGATTTGCTTTCAAGCAGATTGTCCGGCTACAAGCCGGACCAAAATTCAAACTCTCACAGATTAAGTTACCAACTCAGGTGTGCTGGTCGATCAGACACCAACCTCAAAGGAATTCAATTTTGCCCTCACTCTGCAACTGTTCAACGATAAGCTTCACGTCCTGCGCCCGGTCGCGAGCGCACACGAGAATCACATCATCAGTATCGATTATGATAACATTTTCCAGACCGATGGTGGCGACAAGTTTCTTACCTCCCTGAATGAAAGACGTGTTCGTACCCACGCTGAGATGCTCAGCGCCCACTACCACGTTGCCCGAACCATCAGGCTCATGCAACTGATAGATAGCCGCCCAATCACCGATATCTGTCCAGCCGATATCGACTGGAATGACAATCACATCCTCAGCCCCTTCCATAACGCCGTAGTCTATGGTCTCCTTGCGGACTTGGGGCCATACGTCCGATACCACCTCCGTCCCGCCAGAGGTAGCCAGTGCGGCTGCAATCATCTGTAACTGGGCGTAGAGCTCCGGCATCTGTCGGGCAAATTCGGCCATAATACGACTTATCTGCCAGATGAACATACCGCTGTTCCAACTATAGAGGCCAGTGGTCAAGAACTCGGTGGCTCGATCTAAGTCTGGCTTCTCCACGAAGCTGTCCACCCAGCACACCTCGAAGCCATCCACTTCATCCAATTGTTCGCGCTGGCGGATATACCCGAAACCAGTGGATGGAAAACTCGGCTGGATGCCTAACGTAACGATATGTCCCTGACGCGCCACTTGGGCCGCTGCCGACAGCACGCGACGGAACTTGTCCACATCGCGAATGTAGTGATCAGCAGTCAAGACGGCCATCACTGCCTCTGGGTCTCTGTGCCTGAGATGCACCGCGGCCAGGCCAATAGCCGCCGCGGTGTCCCGTGCCATCGGCTCCACGATGAAATTCTCGCGTGGGACGTCCGGCACCTGTCCGGCCAGAATCTCCACATATTCGCGAGCGGTGACCACCATTATGCGATCGGGTGGCAGGAGAGTTTCCAGTCGATCCACAGCGTGCTGAAACATAGTTCGGTTGTCAATGAGCTCAATGGCCTGCTTGGGCCGGTTCTGGCGGCTGATTGGCCACAACCGGGTACCACTACCGCCGGCCATAATGAGTGCGTAGAAGTTACTCACCGTCGAGTTCCTTTCTCTGTCTGAGATGGAATATTGTTACTCTAATCTAATACGTAAGACACGCCAGCTTCGCGGGCAATCACATAATTCATCCCGCCCACCTGACGAACTTTACCCTTTAACTCCATCAACGTCAAGCTGCTGGCCACTTCACTGGCAGACAGGCCCGCAGCACGCCCCAGATCGTCGACGTGAACCGGGTCCGCGGACAAATGCTCTAGCAGCACGGCTTCGGTCTCATTGTCTGGAATGATCTCACGCGCTTCGGTGTGCTCGGCGACCATCGTCAGGTTCAGCTCTTCCAAAACATCCCCGATGCTTGTGACCAGCTTGGCACCGTTCTGGATGAGTTGATTGGGGCCTGAGCTCAGCCGATTCAGAATGTTGCCTGGGACAGCAAATACTTCGCGCCCTTGTTCGGCGGCGAAATCGGCCGTAATCATAGCCCCGCTGCGCGTCGTCCCCTCCACTACCAACACCCCCATACTCAGACCGCTGATGATACGATTGCGAGGTGGAAAGTTGCTGCCCTCAGGTCGCGTGCCCAAAGGATATTCGCTGACAATGGCGCCTTGGCTGGAGATTTGATCCGCTAGCTTACGATTCCGGGCTGGATAGATTATGTCAACACCGCTGCCCAACACTGCGATGGTGCGTCCCCCAGCATCTAGGGCCGTTTGGTGAGCGTAGGAATCAATGCCATAAGCCAGCCCACTAACGATGGTGACACCTCCGGCTGCCAATCCACCGACCAGGGCGTGCGTCGCTTCGCGGCCGTAGACGGTGGCCCGCCGCGTGCCCACCACACCCAACGCCCAATCGTCTTGAGGCAACAACTCCCCCCGCACATAGAGAACCGGCGGCGAGTTGGGGATGACTTTGAGCAGAGACGGATAATCGGGACTGTCCCAGGTCAGCACAGTCACCCCCAATTCAAGCAGGCGAGACAACTCGTCCGAGAGGTCCAGCTTGCTTCGCCAGGTTATGAAGGATTCTATGGTACGCCGGTCGAATCCCAAGGCCCGCAGGGTGGCAGCCGAAGCGCCCCAAGCCTGACTTATGTCTCCGAAATGATCCAGGAGGGCACGCAATCTGACCGGCCCAATGCCAGGTACCCGGCTAAAGCCTACCCAATACTGTAAAGTCTCCGTCACTGCCAACTCCTCAAGCGACACGACTCAAGATCGACAGCCTCAAGAACATAACGCAGCTAGCATACCACGACCGAAGTACCTTTGTCAAGCATCAATTTGAACATCTATCATATCAACTCACTTGCCAGTCCGGTCAAAATAGAGTAAGATTCAATTGAGTCACCGTTTGCAGATGAAGCGAGCGGATCCCTAGCAAGTCGCACAATCAGGAGAGAGCAGTGAGTCAGAACGTCGGGTCCCTGTTGATCCCACCTGCGAATTTAGAGGAACTGGATATCTCTCAGGGGATGGCGATAGACATTATTCTGCGTCTCCTCTTCACCGAAGGAGACTCGTCGGCGGCACACATTGAAGAGGCCGTCCATCTGCCTTTTAAGGTACTGGATGAGCTACTGGCACACCTCCAACAAGAGCACTTAATTGAGGTTCCCCGTACCACAGGTGGACTGGGACGACGCAGTTACCTATTCAGCATCACCGACGAAGGCAAAGCACGGGCCAGGGATGCGCTGGAGCGATCCCAATACGTCGGACCAGCTCCTGTTCCTGTGGAGAAATACAACACGGCTATCCTTCTGCAAGCGCATCGGGAAAAGGTAAACCCAGCGCGCGTGCAAGAGGCGCTGAGTCATCTGATTCTGGCCCCCGACTTCGACCGGCGTATCGGACCAGCTCTTAACTCTGGTGCATCTCTCTTTGTATACGGTCCTCCAGGCAACGGCAAAACGACCATCGCCCAGGCGATGGCTATGCTGGTCGCCGGCTCGGACCCCATCTGGTTGCCCTACGCCGTCACCATCGGCGGTCAGATCATCCAATTATACGATCACACGGTGCACCGTGAAGTCAGCGACGACTACGAACAGCAGACAAAAACAGACCGACGATGGAGCCTGTATCGTCGGCCGGTAGTGATCACTGGTGGCGAGCTAACGTTAGACAGTCTAGACCTGCGCTTCGACCCGGTGGCCAAGTTCTACGAAGCGCCATTGCAGATGAAGGCCAACGGCGGTATGTTCCTCATTGACGACTTTGGTCGTCAGCAGATGCGCCCCACAGATCTGCTCAATCGTTGGATCGTGCCCCTGGAAACTGAGATTGACTTTTTCCGCCTGCAAACCGGGCAAACCTTCCAGATGCCCTTTAAGCAACTGATTGTGTTCAGCACCAACCTCGATCCCAAAGAACTGGTTGACGACGCCTTCTTGCGCCGCATCCACATCAAGGTTGAGGTCAGCAGTCCCGACGAGAAGATGTTCTATCGCCTCTTCGCCACGATGTGCAATCAGCTCAACGTTCCCTTCGAGCGAGACGCTTTCGTACATCTTTTGCAGGAATGGTACCACAAAACCGGACGCGAGCTTCAATCGGTGCACCCTCGGGACATTCTCAAAGGCGTCGTTGCGCTGTGCGACTACGAGGGGATCCCCAATCAACTGACCCCGAAATTGGTCGACGAGGCCTGCCAAAACTACTTCGTAAGGGCACAGAACGGCCAATCCCCCCTGCCACCTACGACGGATTGACGAACCTGCTTTTTTACTCGCTTACCGCCAGCTGTAGCGGAGCCTGCACTGTTAGTTCGGACGGGTTGTAGTAGTCATAGGCGCTGGAGGGGGGCGTTTGAGCCCGCATCGGGAAGCGGGCGCGCAGCCGGTAGCTGAAGCGCAGCGGCGTCTGTGACGAGAAGTCCTCCAGATAAATGATGATCTGCCGTCCGGTCAGTTCGTAACGAGCAATGACTCCCTGCTCGACAAGCCGGCTCAAGTCTTCAGCCAGAACGGTGAAGCCGGGCGGCACACCGAGGTCAATCAGTGCCATCTTGACCACACCTTCCTTGTTGAGTTTCAACCCCACGTCCACTGTCACCGTATCGTTGACCGCCAGCGCGGTGCGGTCGTACTCGACATCGATAGTGATCAGTTTCTCCATCTCCGGTTCCGGCGGCACCTGGTCCCAGGGTAGATAGAAGCTGGTGGCGACCTGGTACATCAGATTGCCGCCCCCATCAACCTCGATCTGCACCCGATTGGACCCGGAAGGCGAAAAACCACGATCGAAGCTAACCAGATGTACCACATCGGCGTTGGTCTGGTCAATGACGATTTCTTGCGCCTGCTCTTTGTTCAAACTGACGCGGATATTGGCTGGGCCTTCGGCCTGCCCCGCCTTCTCTGTCGCAAGCAGCAAGGTTTTGAGGGTGAGGATAGTAGCCTGAGTGGTGCCCCAGGTGCCCCAGCTGTCTTTTCCCTGGACGAGATAGGCCAGGGCGCCGCTCACCGCATCAGGATGAGCATCGGCCCGCATCAGGGCGTAGGCGGCCAGCGCCGTCGTCTCCAGGCTGCCACTTTCGCCCGTAGCGCCCATAAACGAGCCCGCCCCAACCGGCCAATAGACAGTACCACCTTCCTGGACGCGCTTTTCGTACAGCCGGTTGATCACGGCCTGGGTCGTCCCGTGGCCGGGGTCGTATGCGGCCAGGGCATTGGCGGCCAGGGCCAAGTTGTAGGGGTCATCCTCCGCCAAGGCGAACTCGCGGATATAGCTGATGGCCTGGCTCACCTGGGACGTGTCTTCGTAGCCAGCCTCGACCAGCGCCCAGGTGACATAAGCCGTCGCGCCCAATGTCCCCTGACCGGCTCGGTAGTCACTGACCTGCCAGGTGCCGTCGGGCTGCTGTTGATTTAGCAACCACTGGGCGGCCCGCTCGATGACGGCCTCGTCCACCGGGTAAACCTTAGCCATGTCGTCAAACTCCATCAATCCGTAGGCGC
The DNA here is from genome assembly GCA_030598425.1 of Anaerolineae bacterium. Lineage (GTDB taxonomy): Bacteria > Chloroflexota > Anaerolineae > 4572-78 > NAK82 > JAUVPY01. Next base: position 342 of record JAUVPY010000181.1, on the reverse strand, counting down.
TGAGGAAGACCTGGGCTGGGGGCTGGCCGAAAAGGGAGAAGCCGCCACCGGGCACCTCGAAGGTCAGCAAACGCTGATAGCCGGTGCCTACGTATTTCTCAGCGGTTAACTTCAGATCAGGACTGGCCTGGCCGGTTGTCTGCATATAGTCCAACACGAGAACATTCGGATACGTCGCCGACGTAGTTTGTTCAAATCAGCCGTGGGGCAGGCGCAAGATCTTCTCCAGGCCCTCAACCACCTGGGCCATCACCCCCGGATAGATTTTAACCTCAACGTAAGGGGTCTCCGGTATCGCCTGAGGCGCGATTTCGATAGATACTTCCCGGCTTTCACGCAGCC
>JAUVPY010000435.1 GCA_030598425.1 Anaerolineae bacterium | reverse complement strand
TCGTCTTTGCCAAACTGCGCGATAGCAGTCTCCTCATCTGGATTGTTCATGAAGTTCACGAACCGCTTCAGGATCTCCGGGTCGAACTCCAAAGTGTTCTTGATAACCAGACGGTACTCGGCGTTCTTCTCATCGCGTAACATATTCATGAAGGCACTGTTATACACGCGGTGCATTCCCAGCGTGCGGACGAAATAGCCTTCCAATAGCCAAAAAGCTTCGGCCAGGAGGAGGGTGTCGGGCGCTTCCTCAGCCACCCGGTCTACCACCTCACGCCAGAACTCAGCCGGCATCCGAGCGTTAAACTCGCCTTTTGTCAGACCGTGTTCCGCCCGCGTGGGGATGGCCCCTCCAGTGCCTGGCTCGGGGAACCACAAGCGTTGGAAGTGTTTTTTGGTCAGGGTCATGGCCGCGTCAAAGCGGATGACGGGGAAAAGGCGCGCAACGTGCAGAATCGTCTGGATCACGGCCTCACGTACCTCGGGGTTCAGATAGTCCAACTGAGCCGTGTCATTCCAGGGCATGCTGGTGCCGTCGTTGCCGTGATAAACATATTTCCCCTCGCCAGTCCAGCGATCCAGCCGCCTAAACACCACGGCTGCGTCGCTGCGGTCGTAATAGTGATCCTCCAGGAAGATGCCAACCCGCTCGTCCGAAGACAAATCTGGCCCTTCAAAAGAATAAGATGGAAACGGGCTATTATCCAATGAGATGAACCAGTCTGGGTGCTCTGTCAGCCATTTGGAATAGATGCCCACGTGATTGGGCACCATATCGCTCGCCAGGCGAATGCCACGCTGCCAGGCTCGATCCCTTAAGTTTTGGAGAGCCCCCTCACCCCCCAAATCGGCTGCAATTTGATAATCATAAAGCGAATAGGCGGACGCCACGGCGTCGGGATTGCCGCAACGTTGTTTTATCTCCTGGGATGCCGGGCTGCGCTCCCAGAGACCGATCAACCACAAGCCGCTGAATCCCCGGCGAGCCAGGATCTCTAATTCCTCGTCGGGTATCTGATCCAGGCGCGTCATGGGGTATTGGTATTTGCTGGAGAGTTGATCGAGCCACACGTGAGTATTCTTGGCGATGAGCACCAGGCTGGGCATCCAATCACGGTCTTGGCTAAAGCGTTCCAGCTCCAACTCCAGCCCGGCAAAATCATAAACCAAGCTGGGGCCGGGCCCGAGGAACATCATCCTCTCTTCCTCGCTGATCAAATCCAGACTGCTGAGCAGGCGATATAGATATCGGCCCAACAGGTGGCCCCACCGCTCCCGAATGTATTCCAACTGCCCAGAGAGTGAGTGCGGGACGGCCAGGGCAGGACTGCGCAGCATATCGATCAGATTCTGATCCTCGGGACCAAAGGTGGGCTGGGTATCAAAAAACTGGTGCAAATTGGAAATGACCTGTGGATAGACGGTTTCCTTTTCCAGGGTGGCGTCGTCAAACAGCTCCAGGTATGGCGCAAAGGCTGGGTTGGCGTTCGCCAACCAGAGCATCAACATCTCTTCCAGCAAGATCTGGCGATTGGCGACGCCCGCCGTCTCACCTTCAAGATAGGCTTCAAGCGTTATTCTCCCCTGATAGACGGCGACCGGGGGAAACTGGTCCGCAAAGCGGTTTAGGGCCGCGGCGACCGCTTCTTCACCCAGTCCTTCGTACAGCCAGTCCAACGCCTGGCGCATTACGTCCGGGTTTCTCTGCTCACGATATAGGCCGATCACGAAATGAAGGATCTCGTCGATCAGCCCCATGGCATTGATACGCCCGGCCCTCACAGCCTGTTCGGGGTAGCTGACCAAATCCCGCTTGCTGTTCATCTTCTCAGCTAACACACGCGAGGCGTGGAAATCGGCAAAGACAACGTTCCCGCTCAAAGAAAACAGGGCCTCGTCAAACTCATAGAAGTCCCGTGCCTCGCGAGAGATGTGGAACTCCATGCGGGTTGTGTTCTTGTTTGGCATTGGGTCCTCGCATTCTGCCTGAAACGTGAGGAGTGATGCGTGATCGGTGATTCAGGTTACGTTCCACGCATAACTCCTCACGACTCACGGATCACGCGTCACGCCTCACGTCTTAGTATTCCCGCCCCCGCTCCACCTGGTTGAGCAACGGCTCCCCCCCCAGGTAGCGCCGCAGATTTTCGGCGAATAAGGTGGTGGCCCGGTCGTCGTAGTGGGGGGTGAACCCGGCCACGTGGGGTGAGATAATTACATTGTCCATCTTCCACAGGGGGCTATCGTCCGGCAATGGCTCCTGCTCAAACACGTCCAGAGCGGCACCGGCGATCCACCCCTCGCGCAATGCGTACACCAAGGCGGCCTCGTCTACCACCGCCCCACGCGCTGCGTTGATCAAGACAGCCGTAGGCTTCATCGCGCGCAGCGCCCGCCGATCGATGAGGTGATGCGTAGCCGAGGTGTAAGGCACGGTCAGTACTACGTAGTCACACTCAGGCAACATCTCGAGCAATTGATCGGAGCTATACAGCCGGTCGGGCTCGTCGCTACCGGTCAACGCGGGCAGCTCATATCTGGCCGTTTCCGACGCTCCCCCACGCCGTGTGCCCAAGACACGCATACCGAAGGTACGCGCCAGCCGGCCGATCTCGCGCCCAATGCTGCCGTAGCCGACGACACCCACGGTCGCGCCGCGCAACTCCTGGGGCACAAATTTGCGCCAGCGCTGTGAGGGCCATTCACCTCGCGACTGGTAATACAACATGGCGGGCAGGCGGTGGGCCAGGGCGAGCATCATCATAAGGGCGTATTCCGCCATGGTAGGGGCGTGGATACCGCTGACGGTGGTGATGGGTACGTCCGAATCCCACAGCGGCGTATCGAGCACGTGGTTGACGCCGGCACTGTGCAATTGAACCCAGTGCAGTCCGGGTACGCGGGCTGGGTCTGGGACTGCAAATATGGTATACAACACCTGCACCTGATCCCACAACTCGGACGGCACTTCATCCACCGAGGCCGCGTTGTGCTGTCGGACGACCAACCGCGGCGACACCGAGCGCAGACGGTCTAGCAGTTCGTCGGGAAAGGACAGGGTGCTGAGGACGTGCACAGGATCCATGGAGTTAGATGCCTCTCCTCTTCAGGACGATTATACTACGAGGTCAGCAAACAGAAAACCCCGCCGCGTGGGGCAGGGCTGGCCTAGGCGTCGAGCAGGAATGCAAAGGCCACGAGTTCTGGAGGGTGCGTGGCAACCTGTCCGGCGTCCGCCTCAGTGTTGTAGTGATTATCGTCAGGGTGGCCACGACAGCAGCAGGCCGGATAGCATCAGAGTGATCAAAAGGTGTTTCATCCTGGC
>JAUVPY010000374.1 GCA_030598425.1 Anaerolineae bacterium | reverse complement strand
GAACGGCTAAGCGGCTAGAAGCCTAGTGCACTCTATGAAACATCAGGGGATCATTTTTGATTTGGGTGTGTTTCACCTCAGTTGAGGCAGGAAGGTGCAACGCACATCAAAGCAAGTGCGTTGCACCTGGTTCAACTCATTTGAAACGCACCCTGTTGATTTCAGTGGAGAACATGGGGCAGATATCCAGGGAGCAATTGTTCGTTTCCAAAAAACATCTTGAAAGAAGGAGGTCATCACTATGAAATACCGATTCCTGGGCTCTTCCGGGTTGCTCGTCTCACGCATCACGTTGGGAACCATGACCTTTGGAGCCGCCGACTGGGGGTGCGATGAGGACGAGTCACACGCAATAATGAAGAAATACCTGGATGCTGGCGGCAACTTCCTCGATAGTGCCGATGTTTACGCCGGTGGCCGGGCGGAGGAGATCATCGGGAGCTTTCTGCCCCAGATCAATCGCGACGACGTCATCATCGCCTCCAAATGTTACTTTCCAATGGGCAGCTTGCCCAATCAGTACGGTGTCTCCCGCAAGCACATCATCGCCTCTTGCGAGGCCAGCCTGAGGCGGCTTAAAACGGATCACATCGACCTGTACTACATCCACGGACCCGACCCAGTCACGTCGTATGAGGAGACCATGCGCGCCTTGGACGATCTCGTCCGGCAGGGCAAGGTCCGCTACCTGGGCTGTAGCAACCTATTTGGCTGGCAGATCGCCAAGGCCAACGGCGTCGCAGCGCGGTTGAACCTGGAAGGCCTGGTCGCCGGCCAATACTTATACAACTTGATCCACCGCGAGCCGGAGCGGGAGATCATACCGGCCGGGGTGGACCACGGTCTGGGCTTCGTCCCCTACAGCCCTCTGGGCGGCGGCCTGCTGACCGGCAAGTACAAAGGCATGACCGAACCGGCCGACGGCACCCGGCTTTCTTATCGGACGCAGGTAGACGGCCCCCGTTTCTGGCATCCCAAGGGGTTCAAAACGGCGGAAACCCTGGAGCAGGTGTCCATGGAGGTTGGGATTCCTATGTGGAAGCTGGCCATCGCCTGGCCACTGAAGCGTCGCTTCGTCACGTCGATCATCATCGGCGTCAAAAACCAGGAACAGCTCGAGGCCAACCTGGAGCTCGGCGACTGGGATATGCCGGACGATGTCTGGAACACGCTGGAAGAGCGCACCCAGCCTGAGGAAGAGTACTTGACCTGGTTCAACAAGAGGAACTACGGCCGCTTCTTCTCCGCTGGCGAGTTCCACGACGAGACGACCGAACTGCCTTAGGTCACAGGTACAGCGCCGGCAGTTTGCTCCCTATCCCATCGGACGCTATAATTTCTCTTACGATATGAAAGCGGCAAGTTATTGGCGTCTACTGGCACAGACCACCGAACAATCAACACCGGACGCGATAAGTAGTATTGCAGCAGGAGGGGGTTCCTATGAAAGCACCAGCGGAACGTTTGGGCTCATTCTACCTGGGCGCTGAATATGATCTGAAGGCGGGTGAACGCACAGAAATACCTGCCAACTACGACGCACGGGACCTGACCACCCACGCCGTCTGTGTCGGAATGACAGGCAGTGGCAAAACAGGGCTGTGTATCGGCTTGCTGGAAGAAGCCGCCATCGACAACGTGCCTGCTATCTTGGTTGATCCCAAGGGAGACATTACCAATCTGCTATTACAGTTTCCGGAACTTCAGCCTGAGGACTTCAAGCCGTGGGTCAATCCCGATGATGCCCGACGCAAAGGAAAATCAGTCGATGAGTATTCCGAGTTCATTGCCGATCTGTGGCGCAATGGACTCGCCGACTGGGGCACCGGCCCCGACCGCATTCGTCAGCTCCAGGAGTCCGCCAATTTCTCGATCTACACGCCCGGCTCCGACGCCGGCCTGCCCATCAGTATCCTCAGCAGCCTAGCTGCCCCTGATCTGGACTTCGAGGAGCACGCCGAGGCCATTCGAGAGCGCATCAACGGCACAGTGATGGCCTTGTTGGGGCTGGTGGGTATCAAAGCCGACCCTATTCGCAGCCGAGAGGCCATTCTGCTCTCTTCTATCTTCGAACACTTCTGGAGCCAGAACGAGGATCTGGATCTTACCAAGTTGATTATGTCCGTCCAAAACCCGCCGGTGCGCCAGTTGGGCGTCTTTGACGTAGACACGTTCTACCCCGAAAAGGAGCGTTTTGAGTTAGCGATGGCCTTCAACAGCCTGGTAGCGGCACCCACGTTCCAGGCCTGGATGGAAGGCGAAGCGTTGGACATAGATCGACTCCTCTATGCGGAGGATGGAAAAGCTCGCCACAGTGTCTTTTACATCGCCCACCTTTCCGACAGTGAGCGTATGTTCTTCGTGACCTTGCTGCTAGAGAACGTATTGACTTGGATGCGTCGCCAAGACGGCACAACCAGCCTGCGAGCCCTGCTATATTTCGACGAGGTCTTTGGCTTCTTCCCGCCTACGGCTGAGCCACCTTCCAAGCGACCGTTGTTGACGCTGCTGAAGCAGGCCCGCGCTTTCGGCCTGGGAGTCGTTCTCGTCACCCAAAATCCGGTGGACCTGGACTACAAGGGTCTGACCAACGCAGGCACATGGTTCAGTGGCAAACTTCAGGCCGAGCGCGACAAGGACCGGGTGCTGCAAGGGCTGGAGGGTGCCATCGCCGAGGCTGGCGGGGATGGCGGCAAGGTTGATTACAATAAGTTGATCGGCCAGCTCGGCAGCCGGATCTTCTTACTGCATAACGTACACGAGGATGAGCCTGTTGTCTTCCACACGCGCTGGGTGATGAGCTATCTGCGCGGCCCGTTGACAAAGCCCCAGGTGAAGGAGCTAATGAAGGGGCGCAGAGGCGAGGTCGGGGTCGGAGAGCCATCCAGGCCGCGACCCAAGAAGGCGCCGGCATCTGGCTCAGAGCAGCCAGCATCGGCTAGCGCACCCGCTGGACCTGAGGGTTTTTCGCCAACACCCCCGGCTTTAGCCCCCAACGTGTCGCAGGTCTTTCTCCCGATTGAACTCAGCGAGCAGGAGGCAATCCGCGAAGCGAGTCAGGACGCAGAGGAAGATATCGAGGTGACGGGCGTGCAACTGATCTATGAGCCAGCCGTCATAGGCGCTGCCGAGGTACACTTTGTGGATCGTAAGCGCGACATCGACGAACAGGTGGAGAAGATCCTGGTGAATACCGTGCTTGACGGTCTGGGTGGCGTCGACTGGAGCGAGGCTGAAGCGTTGCCGGTTGCCTTCAGAGACCTGAGGGAAGACCCGGAACGAGTAGAAGCCGATAAGGGACCATTCTATGCGCCAGTACCGGAGCAGGCCAACACCGCCACCGAGCTCAAGAGTATCGGCAAGGAGCTGTCTGATTGGCTTTATTACAACAGCCGTCTGCCCATCGCCGTCCATACCGAACTTGACATCGCCCAAGACCCGGGCGAGATGGAGCGCGCCTTCAAGATTCGCTTGAAACAGGCAGCCCGCGAGCGCCGGGACGCCGATGTAGATGCCCTCGAGGACAAATACGCAGTCCGACTCGATAGGCTGGAGGACAAGCTTCGCAAGAAAGAACACGAGCTGGCTGCCGACGAGGTGGATCACCGATCTCGCAAGCAAGAGGAGCTTCTTGGTGCCGGGGAGACAGTCGTGGGTATGCTTATGGGTCGGCGTCGCTCGCTGAACAGGGTTACCAGCAAGCGACGCATGGCCAGGAAAGCCAAGTTGGAGCTAGAAGAAACGATGGATGAGGTTGCCGATGCCCAAGAGGACATCGCGGAGTTGGAGGCCGAACTCAAGGAGGCTGCCGACGAGATCACCCAACGCTGGGAAAATGCCACAGAAGATTTGACCACCGACGAACTCAAGCCCCGGCGCACCGACGT